>JARYMD010000122.1 GCA_029907285.1 Verrucomicrobiota bacterium
TATTTGGGTCCACACCCAGACAACGAGCCTGACACTTTATCCGACTTGGACCCAAAGGCCGTACCATTGCGACCGCATTACCGGCTGCCAAAGAAGCAGATACACAGGAATTGACCAAACTCGCGGCGTGGAAATCTTCGCAAATATGAATGATTCTTCAATATAACAATCCAGCCCGGCGCAGCCGGAACCAAAGTTGGCTGATATGCAATGACCGGGCGCTTGGGCCCGTTGATGAGGGCTGTTGGTCACGCCGGGCCGCGAAATATGCGGGTTAAAGGCAGGAGTGCCCCCTGTGCCGCAAGAAGCACAGTTGCGTCCAAAGGGGTTACTGGTTAAAGTCGCCGTGAAATGTAAGAGCGCGTGTAACCCGCGTGGCTTTGGTAATGTCTGCTTAATAAACCAGACGCAATATGAGAACTGTGCCAGTAGTTAGAAGTAGGAATTTGGGCTTCACGCTGATCGAGCTGTTGGTGGTGATAGCCATCATCGCGATCCTGGCCGGGATGTTGTTGCCCGCCCTTTCAAAGGCCAAGGCAAAGAGCCAGGGCATCATGTGCATGAACAACGGCAACCAAATGATCAAAGCATGGCACATGTACGCTTCGGATTATGAAGATTATCTCCCGCCAAACCCGGACGACGGCAACACGACTCCATATTACAACTGGTGTGGCGGTCAGGCTGGACAAGGCGGCGCGCAGGAGTTCAACAGCGATATTTTGAGAAACCCGACGAACAATCTGCTCGCCCCTTACACTGGCAACAGCGTCCAAATATACCACTGCCCTGCTGACAAAAGAGTCGGCAACTACCAAGGCCCTGACACTACGATGCGCGGTAAAAAGGTCCCCGCAGCACGCAGTTTCGCGATGAACCAGGCAGTGGGCACAAATCCTTACAGGCGCGGCAAAGCGCCTGTGGACGGTCCGTGGCTCGATGGCAATCACAATCACACCGCGAACCGGACGTGGTATTGTTACGGCAAGCTTGGGGATTTCAACAGACCGGGGCCGTCTCAGGTATTCGTGCTGGTGGACGAGAATGTCCAAAGCCTGAACGACGCTGCTTTTGCAACGGTGGGACCGAAGCAGCCGCCGATCTGGAAGCTCATTGATATCCCGGCCGCTTACCACAATAACGCCTGCGGGTTCGCATTTGCTGACGGACACTCCGAAATCCACAAATGGCGAGATTCTCGCACCACCAAGTACACAGGAAACAATATCACCGTGAATAACAGCCCTGATGCATGGTGGCTGGCCACTCACGCGTCCGCTCTGATCGCAGGACCAGATTTCTAAAGGCCTCGTAAACTGTTCACGCCCTCGTTGCAATGTGCAACGAGGGCGTTTTTGTTTGAGCCACAGTCCGCCGCTGTTTCTCTGCACCGTGCAACGGGTTGGATTCTCGCCAGCCTGTGGTTCGTGGTCCGTTGCACAAGGACGTTTGGCCCAACCCGGAAATCTTGCAGACACTGCTCCCGATGCACCCATGCATCACTGTGGCGGTCGTGCGGTATTACGCCAACGCACGCATGGTTGGTCTGAGACAGCGTATTGCTAAATCGAATCCCGCTCGAGAGCTGCCAGGACTGCCGGGTCCCGCACGTCCACCCAACGGCCTTCGATCACAAGCCCCGCCAGCCGATGTCCAACTGCAACCATGCCGGCAATCGCATCTGTAAGTTCATATTCGCCCCTTGGCGACTTCTGCAACCGGGCCGTGAAATCGAACAGGAAAGGCCGAAAGATGTAAATGCCTGCATTGTACCATGCCGGGTCGCCCGGTTTCAGCCAGCCCTCCTCTCTCAGTCTGGCGAGTTCGGCGGGGCTTGGTTTCTCGACGATCTTCTTGAGACAGAACTCGCCGTCGAAGAAATTGATGGCGCCCTTGGTTACATCTTCGCCTGCAGTGACCGTTATGACGCCTGCAAAACTGCCCTCGGCAAACCTTTGAATCATTCGACCGTAAGTCTCGGGTCGGACCAGAATATCGCCGTAGGTGAGAAGGAACGCGTCATTGCCGATGAAATCGCGCGCGGGTTCGGCTGCTTTCCCTGTTCCATCCTGCACTTCCTGTCTCGCGAATTGAATCTCTGCGTCCTTGCGCGGCCTGCTCCTGAAGTATTCCTCGATCACGCTGCCCTGCCACCCGGTGACAATGCACAACTGACGGATGCCTGCGGCCACGATTCCGTCCACAATATGCTCGAGAATGGCCTTGCCTTTGACCCTGAGCATTGGTTTCGGAAGCTTCGCGGTCAACTCTTTCATCCGCGTTCCCCTGCCTGCAGCGAGAATGACACCTTTCACGGATCAACTCCTAAAACTCGAACAGGTTCATTAACCCCGCAGCAGTCCCGGTCTGCGGGATCGGTCTGCTGGGAATCCCGTCTAGCATTCGATTTTCCCTGCCGACTTACGTCGTCGATTACGGGCGTGCACAGTTTGACGTCGTCAACAAGGGCTGCTGACTTCGTCTGCAGCGCAAACTCGATGCGTCAAACACCGGAGACAATTGGGTGGCCATGAGCAGCACCGGTCTGGCCCGGAAAACTCACCGGCCACCCTGTATTGCTCAAAGACAGCGCATTATGCGCCGAACTTGTCGAGCATCCTGGCGTTCGCCTGCATGTAGCGAACAAGATACTTGGCTTCGAACAAGCCGAGCGACCCGAGATTCGCGCCTGTTTCTGTGAAGCGCTCGAGCTTATCAGAGCCGCTGTATGGCGAATGAATCAGGACCGGCTGCGGATGCCACGAGTGCCCTTTCATCGCGCATGGGGTGGAATGATCACCCGTTATTGCCAGCACGTCGGGTTTGCGACGCAAAAACACCGGCAGCGCGGCGTCGAATTCTTCGATTGCCTTTTTCTTGGCCTCGAAATTGCCGTCTTCGCCGAACCCGTCGGTGTACTTGTAATGGATGAAGAAGAAATCGTAGTTCTCGTATTCCTTCAGGTAACGCTCGAACTGTTCGGTGATTGTCTGGGGTCCTTCGAGCTGGGTCATGCCAACGAGTCTGGCGAGGCCCTTGTACATTGGATATGTTGCGATTGAGGCTGCTTTGAGCCGGTAGCGTTCTGAGAACGCGGGGATTGTCGGCTGGTTTGATATTCCGCGCAGCAAGAATCCATTTGCCGGCGCTTTGTCTGCGAGCAAGGGCAGCACCTGCTCGTACAACTTGGCGACCACTTTGGCGAGTTTACGTGCTTTGGCACACTTCTTATTGATTGGTTCAGCGGGCGGCACTGGGAACTTTTCGCGGTGCGGGTCGGCGTCGGTCAACGGCCCTGCAATTCCTTTGCCTCGGAACACGACAACGAAACGATGCTGTTTGGCTGCTTTAATGATCACATCGACATCGTCGATTTTCTTGATTTTTGCGGTGAGCATTGCACAAAGCTCTTCGCAGACGGCGGTGTCGATGCGGCCGGCGCGTCGATCAAGGACGATGCCTTTGGAGTCGATCGTGCAGAAATTGGCACGCGCCGCAACGTCGGTCGGTTCAAGCTCGATCCCGAGGCCGAGCGCTTCGATGACTCCGCGTCCAACTTGGAATTCAATCGGATCGTACCCAAACAACGCAAGGTGTCCCGGTCCGCTCCCCGGCGTGATTCCGGGGGCGACGGGGATCATTCTGCCCTGGGCGCAACCGGATCGGACAAGGGCGTCGAGGTTTGGTGTACGAGCCGCTTCGAGGGGCGTCATGTTGCCCTGTTCGGGCGTGGCGATGTCTCCAAGCCCGTCCAATACGACCAGGGCGAGCTTGGCTTTGGTAGCCAATGTCAATTCAGAATAAATGCTATCAAGGTTCATGTTGTTCTTCGATTTATGGTTCAGAATCTGGCGAAACTCCATCCGCTTCGATAGCGGCGCTGCAACAATTTGTTGGCGTCGCTGTTGTTCACGACCCGCATCGAGCCGTGGTCCCATTCGAGGACTGTTTCGGGCAACCGCACAGCCACAGTGCCAAGCAAGATGGCTTCTGTCATTGGCCCGGTTTGGCCGAAATGCGACTCGCACATTGGGCCGCCTCTGACCGCGTCAAGGAAATGATGATAATGATTCCGGTTGTCAAACTTCGGCCTGGCGACCTGCTTGAACTTGTCTTCGGGCAGCAACAACGGTGTTCCGCCCAAAGGATTGAGCAATGCTCCGTCGGTACCAATGATCATCGCGGATTCGGTCGGATAATCTTCAACCGAGTACAGGGCGCGGATTTCCCGGGGCGCCCAAAACTCGCCATCAAACCATTCGACCGGTAGTTCACTGCCTTCAGTGAGATCGTTGCCTGGGAAATACCAGGTAATATGATTTGCCTGCGGCCATGTGTCCGCTCGCCGGGCTGGCGAGTTTTTCCATGATTCCTGAACTTTGGCGACCACGCGTTTGGGCGGTTTGAGCCCGAGTCCTTTCCAGACTGCGTCGAATATGTGGCATCCAATGTCGCCGGACCAACCCGTTCCGAAATCCAGCCATCCACGCCATTTCACCGGATGATACAAGTCCGGCACGTAGGGGCGCTCAGGCGCGGTGCCAAGCCACAAATCCCAGGCCAGATTGGACGGTGGCTGTTCGCCTTTAGGCGGACGCGGTCCTTCTGGCCGGTAAGCTTCGACTGCTCCCGGGCGGTTCGCGCTCAGGTAAATGTGCTTCACCTTTCCGATTACGCCTGATTTGAGCCATTGCACGGTGGTTCGGTCGCCGGCCATCGAAGCGAGCTGCGTGCCAAGCTGGGTAACAACGCCCTTGGCTTTTGCAGCCTCGGTCAAGACACGCACCTCGGCAACGTCATGGCACATTGGTTTCTGGCAATACACGTGTTTGCCGCACTGAATGGCTGACCACGCAATCGCAAAATGCATGTGGTCGGGCACAGTGACGTTGACCGTATCGATGCGATCGCCTTCTTTCTCGAGCATTTCCCGCCAATCGTGGTACTGGCGGGCGTTTGGGACCTTGGGCGCAGCGCTCTTGAGCATGTTTTCATCGACGTCGCAGATCGCTACGACTTCGAGGTTCGGGTACTGGAGGAAGTTGTGCAAATCGCCGACGCCCATTCCGCCCATGCCGATGCAAGCGTGCTGGAGCTTGCCGGTGGCGGAAGCGCCCCGGACCGAACTTTTCATGATATATGGCGCAGCCAGAATCCCAACTGCAGAACGACGGAGAAACTCACGCCGACTATGCCCGGAATCAACTCTCTTCATAATTGCACAACTCTGCCTTTCTGCGCGTGTTGCTGCAGCGAGAGTGTTCTCATCGGAATCCTCCAAACCGCCACAGCCCACGCTTAATTCACCGGGTCAGACGATCCGCGACAGCCGCCGTGTTTCATCAGGCCTGCCGGATCAAATCCCGGACATCATCCAACCTCACGGACCGAATTGGTATCACACCCTGCCCCGGACACAAGCGGAAAACAGGAGAGTGAGGTTTCCCGGGCATGGGCGTTGTGGAACCTCACGCTTGGCTGGTTTGTGGAGGCGTTCCGACAACCTTATCTTGGGACCGTGCTGTTGTCCGCCATCCACTTGGCGTCCACCCATGCCTCGCGTGCGGGGAAATTAAGCGTGAGGTTGCGAGCGCCGGTGAAATAAATGGGCATGTTAAACAAACCTCTGCCGGTGTCGTGCCCGGAGCTTTTGCTCTGCCACCGCTTGATTTCTGAATGACCGTCAGCGAACGAGAACCCACACGCGCCATTGTGGTAATTGGCAGGTATGTCGATGATGCGGGCGGTGCTGGGCGAGTCCGCGCCGGTGCATTGCGTTGCGAATGCGGCGTCGTTGATGCTGTTCGGATGCTCATCGACGAAGACGAACGTCTTGGTGGGGATTACGATGTCTGACAGTTTCGCGTAAGTGCGCCATTTTGTCTGGTTCCGGCCCGAACTCGAGCCATCGAGCCAATCGCCCCATGCGAACACCTGGCTCATGGAATTACTGCGGATTCGTCGCACGATTTTGTTTGAGACTCTTACGACTGATTTGTCAGCCGGGCACTGGAACACGGACTGGCTTCTGCCGACGTAATTGAACAGCGGGCTGTTGGTCAGGTACCTTGGGTCTGCGGCGTTGGCATCCCATGACTGCAAATCCCCTTGAATCCAGTTCACGCGCCCGGGCAGTCCGTCAAGACACGCAAGGAGCGTTTCATTGTGATCGTCCGCATAGATAATGAAGCCGAGCGCCAACTGCCTTGTATTGTTCATGCACATGATGCCCTGGCCCTTGGCTTTTGCTTTTGAAAGGGCTGGAAGCAACATGCCCGCGAGGATTGCGATAATCGCAATCACAACCAGCAGCTCTATCAGAGTGAACCCATTCTGCCTGGTTCGCCCGCAATGTCTTGTTGCACGCATACAATTCCTTCTCTCTTTGTTGCCGGAACTTCTTCCGGCGATTCCAAGGCTCATGTCCAACTCTGAACAAACGTAAGAGGCTGGGCTGAAACGGGCAACTGTGCGTTTCGATGCGCAGTTGCTTTCCGCATCACACAACCATTCACCTGCGTCCAAAAAGCTTGCATTGTTGGTTGAAAGCTTGCAGCCTGAGTTCAAATGCAAAGGATAAGGAATATGAACAGGCTCCTCGTTTACGCATGTCTCACCTGTTTTTCGGCTTTCATTGTTCGTGCGCAACCGCTGATGCCTGATCAGCTCCAATTGCGTGTTGCGATCCAGCTTGGGGACGATCTTGGAATCCCTCGAAACACCACGTACAACCCACGACATTTTGATGGGAAACTTTATCTTGTGCAGATCAACACCGGCTCGACCGGCATTGGGAGATACAGGTCGGGGTATCCGGCGCCCGAAGTCGTTGTTGATAATATTGTCGTGCCGATCGAGCATCGGACTCTGACGCCGTTTGGAGGTCAGTACCGTGACAGGTACATGCTGGGCGGCGGAGGCGCAAAAACAGGCGGCGTAACAACAACAATGTCGCGGTACGACGCTGACGGCGGCAACCGCGTCGATGCCGAGACACCAGACAGCGTTTGTGTGGAGGGATTCGATTGGGTCGATGAAGACACCGTCATTTGCACCGTTTATACCTCCGGGCTGAGAACGCGGTTGTACATGTTTGACGTGCAGGCTGAGCCGTTTGCACTGCAGCGCAATACAACATGGAACCCTCAGGGATACGTCGCCACAAGCGCAACAACCCGTATTCGCAATGTGCGAGTGGGAGACACGTTCAAAGGGTACGCTTATTACGGTGACGCAGGGCTGAACGACGAACCCAAATTCTTTGCGCTGAATCTGGCGACCGGGCAGGAAACTCTGCTGGGCAGCGCTGGCCAGTTGACCGGCAGTGGCAGCTTTGGTTTGTGGACTGTTGTTGAACGCGGCGGCTATTTGTACGTGCAAACCACGGACAACGGAATCCAGGTGTATAAGATGCAGGATGCAACCACTCTGGGGCCGTGGCAGTTCGATTACACGAAGTACGATCTTGACCTTGTGACGGGCTATTCCGGCCAGTATTACGGTTTTGATGTTGGAAGCGACGGAAAGACAATGGTTCTCGGAGCGGCACAAGGCTTCGTATTTGAATTGGGCGCTCCTGTTCTCAACATTGCACGGGCAGGAACTGATGTTGTGCTTTCGTGGCCGGAGTCTGTGACGGCGGTTGTGTTGCAGGCGTCGCCTGCCCTTTCACCGCCTGCATTTGCCGACCTTGATCCGCAGCCGGAGGTGGTCGTGAGTGACAGGATGAATACGGTGACAATTCCAATTTCGGGCGGTCAAAAGTATTACCGCCTGCAACGGTATCCGTAAGAAAACCTGAGACAGAACCATTATGAACAACAAATCCGTTTCGGCCACAGGCGCGCCAACCACGCGCCGTGAATTCCTTCGTACTTCAGCCACCGCAGTTGCTGTTGCGAGCGTGGCGGGTCTTGACATCAGCCGCAGTGCCTATGCTGCGGGGAGCGACATTTTGCGCGTGGGCATGATAGGGTGCGGCGGACGCAACACGGGCGCAGGCGCGCAAGCGTTGCGGGCTGACAAGGGCGCGCGACTCGTCGCGATGTGTGACATTTTCATGGAACGAGTGCGATCGGCACGCGAGCACATTCGGAATGCATGCCCCGGGCAGGTCGAGGTCCCAGACGATCACTGTTTTGCCGGGTTCGACGCCTACAAGCGGGTGATTGAGCTGTCGGATGTTGTTTGCATAGCGAACGCGGCGAAGTTTCATCCGTTTCACGCTTACGCGGCGATCAGCGCCGGGAAACATGTGTTTGTGGAGAAACCGCACGGGATCGACCCGCTTGGTGTGAAGCTGATGCAAAAGGCCTGTGATTTGGCCCGGGAGAAAAAGCTGTCGATAGTTTCCGGGCTCCAGAGCCGGTATCACCCCGGGTACATCGAAACCGTGAAACGAATTCAGGATGGCGCAATCGGAGACATAGTCGCCATCGAAGAGAACTTTTTGCGTGCGCCGTACGGTGTCACCGAGCGGAAACCGGGGCTGACAGAGCTGGAATGGCAATGCAGCACGCAATACCATTTCCGCTGGCTGTCCGGAGACGATGTGCCGCAGTCGCTTGTTCACAACATGGACAGGGCGAGCTGGGTGCTGGGCAATGCTGTGCCTGTGAAATGCCACGGGCTGGCCGGACGCTCATCGATGACGGACCAGATTTATGGGGACGTGTTTGATCATCACTCGGTGATCTATGAATTCCCGAATGGCGTGCGGGTCTATGCGTTTTGCCGGACGACAACCGGTTGTTACAATGAAGTCTCGAGCCTGATCTTTGGGACCAAAGGACGGGCGAATCTGACGTCGTGCGTGATTACCGGCGAAACAAAATGGCGTTGGCAGGGAGACGGCGACCCGTACCAAATCGAGCACGACCGCCTTTTTGCCGGGATAAGGTCCGGAAACCCTGTCAACAACGGCGATTACATGGCGCGAAGCACGATGATTACGTTGATGGGACAGATTTCATGCTACACCGGCAAAGAGGTTACATGGGAACAGATTAACGCGTCTGATTTTTATTATCCGCCCAAACCGGAAGAATGCCATGACAAGATGGAGCCGCCGACCCGCCCGGGTCCGGACGGGACTTATCCGGTTCCGATCCCGGGTCGGACCAAGATGATCTGACACGAACAAGCTGGGTCGAAACGCGATGTCATGAACTCGAGAATGTTTGTGCGCAGGTTTGCGGGCGTTGCTGTTCTTGTTGCCGTGGCGGTGTGTTTCCTGTGGATGAGCTGTGCTGCGTTGGGTGCCCAGCCAAAGACCAAAGCCCGCATTTTGCTTGTGACCGGGGTTGATTACCCCGGTCACCCGTGGCGCGAGACAGCGCCTTTGTTGAGCAAGCTGATTCAGCAGGACCCGAGGTTGACAGTCGTTACTGTGGAGGACCCGCACATGCTTGATTCCGCGGCGGTGCGGTCATACGACGCCGTGGTGTTGCATTTCATGAACTGGGAAGTCAAAGCGCCCGGGGAAGCAGCAAGGCAAAACCTGCGCCGGTTTGTTGAGGATGGGGGCGGATTGGTCCTGGTCCATTTTGCGTGCGGGGCGTGGCAGGATTGGCCCGAGTTCAGGAATCTTGCGGGCCGGGTTTGGGACCCGAAACTTCGCGGGCACGACCCGCGTGGTGTGTTCAAGGTTAGGATCACTGATGCGGATCATCCTGTGACCCGCGGGTTGAAGGATTTCGAGACCGACGACGAGCTTTACACGTGTTTGGCGGGTGACCGTCAAATCCGCGTTCTTGCGACGGCAAAATCAAAGGAGGATAACATCGATTATCCGATGGCTTTCGTGTTCGAGTACGGCAAAGGGCGTGTTTTTCACAGTCCGCTCGGCCATGACGCGAAAGCGTTTGAAGCGCCGGCTGTTGGGGAGCTGTTTCGGCGCGGCTGCGCATGGGCTGCGGGTCTCGAGGTGCAGCAGTAAAAAATATTGGTTGAGTTGTTTGGCTCGGAATCTCACCGCCTGCCCAGACCAAGAAACCCAAAGCTTCATCCCGGTGAGGTGTCCGGGGCAGGGAAACCCGCGATAGGATTTTGCCATTTCAAGTTCGGGAACCGGGCAAAATCACTGTCAGTCGAGTGCAACACGCAACCGTGTTCTACAGCCAAAGCGGCCAGATGCGCATCTGAAACCAGATTGGCGGTGGCATTCCCTGTTTGAAGCATTTGCTGGAAAAGAGTCCAATGTTTCTCGGTTGGCGTGACCACACGCACGCATGGCTGGTCGAGCCAGCTTCTTACGCGCTCGATTGCTTCCTTGAGTGTCAGTGGTCTGCGGAGAATCCGTGGGTTTGTTCCGATGCGAATGTAGGCGGCAATCACCGGCCAGCACAGGCAGACGAGCGTCGTTCCGCTCAACTGGGTGTCCCACCATGCTCGAGCTGCCGCATGGTGCGGGGACAAGCTGTCCTCGGCATAGAGGAGCAGGTTTGTGTCAACCAATATCATCGAAAATCTTCTCCCTCGGCGCGCGCCAGCAAGTCTGAGATGCGGTCGTAGCTGAGCCCCTCGCGAAGTCCCAAAGGGCGGGGTTTTGTGCGGTAAGGCTTGGCAGCGGGCGGTGCCATGACCTTGTCCAATCCGATCCTGAGGGCGGTGTTTACGATTTCCTTGAACGGTTTGCGGAGCTTGGCCGCGGCTTGTTTGGCCTTTTCTGCGACATCCGGATCGAGCGTCAATGTGGTTCGCATAAGATCATCATGATGCTTTTGTCGGATACGTCAAGACATCTGCCTTGCTATCGTCAAGCCAAACACAATCTGACGGCCTTGGTCCGAGAATCCCAAGGCCGTTTGGGCTGCGGCTTTGGAGCGTCCTGTTAGCGGGCGATTTTGTAAAACTGCATCGGCCCGGAGAGTGGGATGGTGGCTTCGAACCGGTCGTTCCCGAGCGCTTTGATGATGGCGTTTGGTGCAGCGGTGTATGGGCCGCCGACGGTGGCGGAACTGAGGACCGCCAATTGACCGGCTT
>JARYMD010000123.1 GCA_029907285.1 Verrucomicrobiota bacterium
CTACCGCACAGCGCGATAGAACCGTTTACCGCCGGTTGGCGCTACTACGAGCGGGCTGTTGCCCTGGATGGATGTGTAAGGACCAGCCACATCGTCAGCCGCCTGCAATGTTCCTTCGAATGTGAGCACGACTTGTCCTTGGGCATTCAAGCTCACGGACAGAGTCGGCGGTTGAGGCGGCGCCGCGCCAGCAGCGACCAACTGGACTGCGTTGATGGGCGCTCGCGGCGTGCCACCGTAAGCGTGCCCACCCTCGGTGGTCGCTTCGACTATGATTCCAGGGGCTGCCAAGCCGCTGAACTTGATGTAAGTACCGACCGCCCATGCGCCGGGCGTCGGCACAACCTCGACGTAGTTGGTCGGATTAGTTGGCGCTTGCGCGTCCACATAATCCTTCAACACCGTGGTCGGGTTTGCAGCATCGACGATCCTGTAACCACCGCCACGTCCCGGAACTCCGCCCAAGAGATACACGTAAACGTCGTAACCCTCGCTTGTGAGTTGGGTCGGCAGGCCGGTTATGGTGACCTGTGTGGTCGTTGCACTGCCCGTGTCCAGGTAACCTGTCATGAGAACAAAGTCGTTCTCAGTGAAGCTGTTGTTCTCTTCGCCGCGGCCCGTCGAGGACCACGTGTTCGGACATGACCATTCAACGGTGGCAGACGTAGGCACAGCATGGCCATAGGCGTCAGCAACGAGGCCAGAGGCTGAGCCAGAAGCGCCGGTCAGATTGTTCCAGTGCGCTTGCACCACGCCCGGAACACCTGCGGTTGCTATGGAGGGCAGAACGGCAGCGTTTGCGCCGTCTGGTTCGTCGGCGCCGAAGTTGAGTCCTATGGCGAACGCGGCTTCAGGCGGTCTAGACTGGTAATCGCCGTAACTGCGGACTTTGGCGACCGAGGAGTGTCCGACACCTTGGCCAGAGCCGTTGTTATTGAACTCTGGCGAGTAATACGGCCCCACGAGGAGCTTATCAGGCATCGGTTCTGTGAACGTAGCCGTGCCGTACTGTGTCCAGTTCACGCCGTCGTTGCTGTAGAATGCGGTGAACACCTGGCCGGCGCGTTTCATTCGCAGCCACGCATTCGGATACGCGGGCGTGCCAGCGCCTGTTCCATCGTAATTCCCGCCCCTCGTCAGGCGCCAGTTAGCTTCGAACTGGTTGTTTCCGCCAGTGCCGTTCCATTGGACGGCGGGGTTGACACGCTGCATGAAGCGGCGCTCCATTTGTGCGCCACCGTTCACAGCGTCACGGTTCATCCCCTCATCTGCTGACGGAGTAGCGCACAAACCGATGCGCGCCCACTGGCTGGTGGGGTCTTGATACTCGACGCGGACCACCTTGTCGAAGTCGCCGGTGACTTCCTCGTAAATGAAGGTGGCTTCGTCGTAGTTGTTCCAGTTTGCCGTGCCGCTGCTGATGAGGAAGAAGTCAGCTTCGCCAACTGCAACGGCGTCATCCGGCCAGAGCGCCGGATCAGCAACAATGTTGGGCTGATCGCCAGGGATATGGCCTTCCAAGTAGTCGTCACCGCCCATGGCAGCCCACTTCATCTTCGTGGTGACGGTGATGGACCTGCTTTGGGCGGCTGTCATGGCGTTGCCTTTCACGTCCTTGATGTTGTTAACGGTTACAGTGACCATATCACCTCCAACAAGCCCGGAGGTTGTCAGCACCACAGCACAGCCGTTGAACGGACCGGCGGTGCCAAGGACGAACTTCGGTGCGCCGTCCCAGTGCGCATACTTCTGATAGCGCACACCGGTCACACTGCCTCTCGACAGGGTGTAATTTGCCGCGTTGCCCGCAGTAACAGGATCGAGGTCCTCGTCGAATTCGATGCCGATTTCGATCACATTGCCTCTCTGGAGCGAGCCTGCGCCGACCACGTTCGGCGGGAACGTGTCTGGCACGACTGTCAGGGTGGCAGCCACGCTTGTTTCGCTCAGGGTGGGCACGCTGCAAACAACGCGGTATGTCGAACCGCTGTCGCCAAGCGCCAGCAGCGGTGTTTCGTAAGAGCTGCGCGTGGCGCCGTCGATGTCAACAAAAGTTGAGCTGCCCGGCGCTGCTTTCTGCCACTGGTATGTGACGGCGTTGCCGTAGGCAGAAGTGCCCGTGGCAACCACTGTGAACACGACGGAGCGGCCTTCCTGGCCGGTTCTGTCTTGCGGCTGCTGTTCAATCGTAATGCTCGCACCGGTCGGATCAAGGTAAGTGCCGATGAGGGCACCGGCCAGCCGCGGGGCAGTCCCGTTTGCCGGGTCTTCCTCCTCAGCGAGCTTGAACGTGGCGCCGACATTGTCGCCGCCGCCGCCTTCGGTGTGGATTGATTCCATGTAATATTTCCTCCCGGCGATCAAGTGGAGCGGCCACTCAGGCCATTCTGATCCGGTAAAATAATCGGACCGTTTATCATTGACGTCACTTCCACCGCCGACACTGAGCCAGTTCCGGGCGGCGCTCCAGCCGGATTCCCGGGCGATCAGCTTCTTGTTCGCAGGGTCTTCATCCGTGCTCAGGTAGAGGTTTGACGGGTCATCGCTGCAAGTGAAGAAGACGTAATCGCCTGTAACGGGCGGTATGAACCAGCCGCTGATTTGGTTCCCGTAATTCGAGCCACCTTCGTTGCCGCCGTTTGGCGGGTACTCCCAGCGCGGCTCGATAGTGACCCATGACGGGTCATTGGGGAACCGCGGGTCGCTCTCGAGGGCGGCGATGTTATTCGCACTCACATTCTCCCAGTATTTGTGCAGCACGAACCCCGGTGTCCAAACGTACGTCTTGAAGTCAACATTACTGTTGGCAGCAATTGTGTTGCCCGGGACGTCTCTGACGTTACTAACGGTCAGCGTGAGCGTGGCGCCTTCGGGCATCCTGCTTGTAGTGAGAATGACTTTATTGTCATTTGCACTCCCCGGAGCGCCTGCAAGTGCTGCAGTATTAACGGTAACACCGCCCGAAATGGCGTAATTCGCTCTGTTCTCTGCCGTTGTCTGATCAACGGGTTCAGAGAATGTGACGAGGACGGTGTCGAATGTCGCCGTAGTCCTTGCTGACACAATTGTCGGCGGCTCGGCGTCTGTCACGACTGTCAAAGTTGCTTCGGCGCTTGTGACAGCCGGGCCTTCAGCACCCGTGACAACGACGCTGAACTTGGCGCCGTTATCAGCGCGATAGGCGCGCGGCAAGGTGTACGAAGCGCCTGTCTCGCCCGAGATGTCATCCCCATTTCGCTTCCATTGATAGGTATAAGGCGGTGTACCATCAACCACCACACTGAAAGTCGCAGCTTGCCCTTCATTGACTGTGACGCTCTGAGGTGGGGTCACGATGGTTGCCGGGCCGCTGTTCTTGTCGAAAGAGGCAAGATACTGGCCGGGAATTGGGGCTGTGTAGTCGATAACGTAATTGGGGTCCTGCACAGCCACTGAGAGGTTGTCGCCTCCGCCGCCCTCTTTGAACAAGGCCTCGATGTAATAAGGCCTGTTTGCCTGGAGTGTGATTTTAGCGCCGCCGTAAAGCGTGTCTATGACCGGCCATTGTGTCCCAGTGAACGTCTGTGAGCACTTTGCTTCGATGGTGCTTCCTCCGCCGACAGCCGTGTAACTGCGGGTGCCACTCCAGCCGGTTTCCTGTGCAATGAGTTTCTTATTGGCAGGGTTCTCGTCGGTGCTGAGGTACAACACTCCTCCGTCGTCAGACGAAAGGTAGAAAACGTAATCGCCCGTTGAAGGGGGATAGAAGTAACCGACGATCTGCCCACCGTAATTGTCCCACACGTTCGGGGCTGGGACGGTGATGTCGCCGGTTGCGTTGAACTCAAAGTACGGCTCGTACTTCACGACATCCGGCGAATCCGGGAACTTCGGATTTGTTGTAAGGTCCGCGACGGTGGTGCCGCCGCCGATGTTAAGGAACGCCTTGGTGGTGATTACGCCTTGCGGAGCGGCCGGAGGGCCGGCTGCCCAGCTCAGCAACGAACCTGATCCAAAAGCGACCGCAAGGGCCGCAAGTAGTGGGATTGTTTTGGTTTGCATGAGCTTGCTTGGTTGGTTGTGTCCCGCAAGCGGAGATACATCACCCCGTCATGAGAGGTTGCTGAACCGATGCCCTCTCGCGCAACCTGCATCCACTCAGGGCACGAACTCATTGCGGAACGGTTTAAACTAACGGCCTCTTTTTACTGCTGCAGTCCAGAACCAGTCAAGCCTCTTTTTTCAAATCCCTGCGCATTCAGATTTACCGGGAGCGCGCACATTCCTGTCCGCGGTCCATGGCCTGTGGTCCGTCGTCAGCAGCTTTCTGTCGGCATTGTTTTTTCTTAGCATTCGGTTGCTGCTGCGCGTCGAACTAACTTTGACTCTGGGAATCACGTGGGGCATGCTTGGGGCCAATTAGACATGCAGCCGAAACAACGACCGCTGATCCATGCGTAAGCTTGTGCGAAAAGAACTGCCGTCGAAAGAGGAATTGGCCGCAAAGTTCGACCGTTTCCCGTGGGTCCAACAGCTTGTGCTGGTCCTGCTTTACGATTGGCGGTTCAGATTGGCCCTCCTTGCCCTCGCGCTGGTCGCTGTCGGGTTTGCACTGGTACTGCTTCCCGTATGGCGTTCCACTCCCGTAGGATTCGAACCGGTTCGCAGGGTCAAGATGATCGATTTTTGGCAGGCGCGTGCCCTGCGGCGGACCGCGCTGGCCGAAATCGCCGCAGGCCGAACCCGCGATGGCATCACTACAATGCGCTCTGCTGTCTCGAACAATCCCGGTGATCTGGCACTTGTGCGCGAGTTCGTTGACATGATGAGACAGTACGGCGACCCGCGCAATCACACAGCCATGGCAGTGCAGAACGGGCTGTGGTTGGTCCAGCTCAGCAGGACGAACCTCACCGAGCTGGAGCTGGTTGCGGGCCTTTTTGACCGCTTTCTCCTTGACGACTTCGTCGTGGCGCTGCTCGAGCCATTGGAGGACAGGCTTTCGCCTGCGCTCGAAACAGCTTATGCCAAAGCGCTGTTCATGAGCAGGAATTCTTCACGGCTCGCCGCGCGCTGGGCGCGCCTCCAAGCCCGTGGGATTGCAACGGACGATGCGCAGCTCAAGCTGGTTCACTCGGCCTACATGGCGGGGTGGACAGACGGTGAATCAGCCGAAGCGGGGCAGCGCGCGCTGGACGACGCAAAGGAAAACGCCGGTTCTGCCCTGCTAGCCAACCGTCTGCAGTTGATCGTGAGCGAACGCCGCCGCGATGTGGCAACCTACGGCCGGGCTCTGGAGAATCTCATTCAGATGGGCGCCACCATCCTCGGCGATCACCTCGTGTACTGGCAACTGCTCGCCGAGTCGGGCCAGAAAGAAAAGGCAATCGAGCTGATCCGGTCCAACGTTTATGAGCCAAGGACCGGCGATGAAGCGATCACTTTGGCACGGGTTCACTACGAGTTCGGGCTTCCAGAGGAAGCGCGCCGGGTGCTCTACAAGTACGCCAGACATTTTGCGGTGGCAGATCATCTCTGGCTTTCGCTTGGGAACTTGCTCGTAGCGCGCGGGGAATGGCAGAGCCTCGGCCAAATCGCACTTGAAATGCGCGACGAATCAAATCCTTCTCGGGCCGACCTTCTGTGTTTGAGTCTTTACTTCGAGGGCCTGTCCGAACTCAAACAGCACCGCGAGTCCACAGCCGAAGAAGCTTTCCAAAAGGCCGCTCAAGCGCTCTGTGAGAATCAAACGATCCTTCTGAAGATCGCATCCGGCATGTCCGAGGCCGGTTACCATGGTCCAGCCCAACAGCTCCTCCTCAAAAACCAACGCATAGCAGAAAACAACGCCGAGTATTGGGCGTTGCTGGGCAAGGTCTCGTATGAATTGCGCGATCTCCCGACGCTCGCATACGCAGCGGCGAAAACACACAGCATGCGTCCAGGCGACCCGGCGGCAATTCAGAACCACGCAGCCGCGCTGCTCTCCATGCGTTCAATGCCACAGGAGGCAATAGCGTTGACTCTTGAGCTGTACAGGCGCCAGCCAAACAACCCTCCCGCCATTCTCAACCACGCAGCCGCCCTCGCGCAAAACCGGCGGTTCAACGACGCTCTCAAACTGCTCCAGTCACTCGATGTTTCAAGGCTCGATGAAAGCGACAGAACCACCTATTACCTCGCGCTGACAGAAATACTCGTTGAACAAGGCGATTACGCAGGCGCCGAAAAAGCCGCAAAATCAGTGGATCGCAAGTTCTTGTTTGCCCCGGAAATCCAATGGTTTGACAATGCGCTGAAACGAATCCAGACAAAGGCCGAACGCGAAGGATCACAGACCATGCACCATTGACCAGGGAGAGGCGACATGACTCAGTTTTTTGGAAAACCCAAATCGCATATGAAAAGAACCGTTACTGCAACAAGCGTGTTCCTGCTCGGATTGACCCTGAATGCGGCCACTTTGGACCCGGTCTTGCTCTGGCCAGATGGCGCCCCCGGCGCTCTCGGCACTGAGGACAAAGACAAACCGACGCTGACTCCATTCATACCTGACACCGGCCCCACCCCAAGAGCGGCCATTGTAATATGCCCGGGCGGCGGATACGGCGGATTGGCCCAGCACGAAGGCAGAGATTATGCAATGTGGCTCAACGCACACGGCATCGCCGGATTCGTCCTCAAGTACAGGCTCGGATCACACGGCTACAGGCATCCGGCCATGTTGCAGGACGCAGCACGCGCCGTTCGAATCGTGCGTTCAAGGTGTGAAGAATGGGGCGTTGACCCAAGCCGCGTAGGCATAATGGGCTCCTCGGCTGGTGGACACCTCGCTTCAACACTCCTGACCCACTTCGACGGCGGGGACGTCGCAGCTTCTGATCCTGTCGAACGCGAAAGTTCAAGACCGGACCTTGGAATACTTTGCTATCCGGTGATCACCATGGGCGAATACACCCACCAAGGCACGAAAAGCAATCTCCTTGGAAATAATCCGTCGCCCGAACTGATAAAGCTTCTTTCAAACGAGTTGCAGGTCACCAAACAAACCCCGCCATGCTTGATCTGGCACACCTTTGAAGACGATGGCGTGCCGGTCGAGAACAGTCTCGGTTTTGCCGGCGCGCTGCGCCGTGCAGGCGTGCCGTTCGACCTCCACATATACGAAAAGGGCCGCCACGGGATCGGCCTCGGCGATAAACCGCCATTCGCCAATCCGCATCCATGGGCCGCTGATTGCTTGTTCTGGCTCAAAACACGCGGTTTCCTGCGCAATTGATCTTTCTCCAGCAAGGCTTGTCTGACCGGGCAGGTTTACCCGGACTCTGCGGATTGCCCCCGAATCAGAATCCTGCGCATTTGAGCCGAGTTTACAGGCGCGATATTCTGACGCGGAGTTTACCGGGAGTTCCATTGGATCGCACGCTCGCACTGTCTGCTGCCAACACCAAACCATCCACCCCACCTCCATTCTTCCATTACCGATCTTTCAGCCACCGATGTCTCCACAACTGATGTCTCTGCCACCGATGTTTCTGCCACTGGTTCTTCCGCTCACAGATATTCCTGCCCCAGTCCGAATCTGGCTTGAAGCAAGCAACGTGTAACCAATCGGCGATTGCCGGCTCTACATATATGACGTGAATCAAATCCGAAAGTCTAAGGTGCTTGCGCGTCCTTCAGATGCGGCGCGGGGCTGCTTTGCATATCACGGGAATGAGCGAGTTTACATCACCGGCTGAACAGGTTAAAACCCATGGATTACGTTTATTTAATTGGAGCGATTGCAGTTTGGTTTGTGCTGGTCAAATTTGTGCTGCCCAAGTTCGGCGTGCGGACGTGCATGTCGTGCTGTTGCAAGCTTGAACAACCTAAGGGGCCTGACACCGCGGAGATCAAAGGCAGACAAAACGATCAGCAAACAAAGCAAACAGAAAGCTGCGGTTGACAAGCGCCGGTTTGACCTCACGCCAAAATGTTGCAACCTTCGGCGTACCCCGAAAGGCGGCTAAGCGTTACCGGGTCCAAGGTTGGCCGAGGTTGCATATGCGTCGGATCGCGGACAATCTGATATTCGCTCTGTTGCTCCGTTGGACAAGCGTTGGGTCATGCCATAGCGGTGGTGTGAGAGACCGATTAATGCCGGTCGGCGGGTTGATTTGCATTCCGACAAGTCTGAAATGCCCCGAGCGGAAAGGATTACACTCGGAAGACCGCGCCCAGACGACGGCCCGTGATCCGTCCAGCAAGAACCAAACTTGCGGCAAGGACAAGCATCCCGATCACCCCAAGAGCACACGCAACTGTCGGGGCGTTCGGCTCGATTCTGCCCATGAGCTGGTAAATCATCTTGGTGATTGGGAAATACGGCTCGCGCATTGCCAGAATCAGGCTGTCACTTACCTCGAGCATTGCAAACGCAAACACCAGTATGCCGCCAGCAACAAGATGCGCTGAAATAATTGGAAGAGTAATGCGCCACAAAGTCCGCAACGTCGAAGCCCCGAGGTTGGCCGAAGCCTCTTCGAACGTCACGCTTGTCTGCTCAAACCCCGCAATCGCCGATCTCACTATGTACGGCAACCGCCGAACGCTGTAGCTGATCACCAGAAGAACAGTCGGATTCTCTCGCGGATTGAGCCAGCCAACCTCAACATCGAATCCGGCCAGATACCCAAACGCCAGAACCAGCCCCGGCAACGCCAACGGCAGCATGGCAAGCGCATCGAGCACCCCCGCAAACGGCACCCGCCGTCGCGTCAACAACCATGCAATGCTCACCCCTATAACCACGTCAAGCACAGCGCTGAAACTCGCGAACAGCAAACTGTTTCGAATGCTCAACCCGGCCAGCCCCCGCCCGAAAACCTCCCTGTAACCGTCCATGTTCCATTTTGTGGGCAGGATCGACAGGAACCATTTCCCGCTGAAAGATTGGATGATTACGCTCAGATGAGGCAGCAACGCAACCGCGAGGACCAAACCGCTCCCAAGCCAGAACAGACATGTTTGCCATCCGGTTGCCTTGGACTCGATTGCCGCCCCACGAACCCCCGCTGTCGCGTTCTGTCGATAGTCCCGCAGCGCGCGCTTCGAGAGAACGAAAAGCCCGATCGTCAATCCCAGCACCACTATGACCAGAACGTATCCGATCGGATTCGTGTTCAGTTCCGAAATCGCGTCGAATATTTGAACCGCCACAACTCTGGAGTATCCGAAGACCAGTGGCGTCCCGAGATCGGTAAATGCCCAGATGAATATCACCGTCGCGCCTGCAAACCAGCCGGGCATGATCAATGGCAATGTAATGGTTCTGAACACGCGCCACCTGCCTGCTCCAAGGTTCTGCGCGGCCTCGCGCAAACTGGGGTCCACACTGCCCATTGCAGCCATCAGATTAAGTAGCATTATCGGGTACAGGCCAATGACCTGCAGTGCGACCACGCCCAAGAACCCGCCTGCGCCAAGCCAGTCGATTGGTTTGTCGGGCGACAGCAACCCCAAATCCATCAGGAGCAGGTTTATCGATCCGAACCTTGCCAGCAATTGTCTTACCCCAACAGCTCCGACAAACGGCGGCAGAATCATTGGAGCCAACAACAACGCGCTCAGCAAAACCTGTCCCCGGAATTTGTAGTGCGTCAGCGCATGCGCCAGTGGCATCGCCACGCACGTGGTCAGCAGCGTCGTAATGAATGCGATGAGAAGGCTGTTTCTCAGGGCCTCACGTTGAAGCGGATTGGCGAACAAAAACCCGAAATGATCCAGTGTCAGGTTGCCGTCGCTCCAAAACGCCTGCCTGAGCATGAATGTAATCGGATAAAGAAGAAACAGGCCGAAAAACCCGGCCAGCAGCCCGAGCATCCCGATTGTAGAAACGTCAAGGTCGCGTGTTCGCATCGCGCCAGCAAAGCGTGCTGCCCAATGGCTACTATTCCATCTGCCTGTTGGAAAGCCCAGATTAAAGACCAGGGCATGCAAGGGGACAGGCACTTCCTAAATTCAGATCTCAGCAAAGGCCTTTCCGACGCAGAACCGGTCGCAAGTTCAATTCCCGCTTCTGGTGGCGCTTGTTGCGAAAAAGGAGCAAGCTGCTCCTTACAATAAACACATCGACAAAACGCAGTTCAGTTCAGCCGCAACCGGATGATCAAGACGAGATGGGGACATTCGTTGTAGCCTGGGCGCTCCGCCGCAACGCACCGTGCTGCGGCGATGCGGTTCACTAAAGTTTATGCGCAAAGCCCCGCTGGCTGCAGCAAGCAGATGCGCGCCGAGATTGACCTAATCCTGAACGAGGATTTGTAGCTTGAAGTGCTGTTGTTCTCGGGATTCTCCCCGAGGTGGACTGCAATGGTGACAGGCTACCCCAATAAAGCCCCCGCTTCACCACGACGCCTCGCTTCCACCCCGGCCCCGTTTGACTGCCGAACCAAGTTGTGCGATGTTGCCGCCAAATAGAGTGACAGACACTTTATTTGGGCGCCCGGTCTGACCCGGATCTGCCCATGCAGCCGGCCGGGGGAGGCACGGCTGCGGGTCTGCCGCCCTGTTGCAAGGAGAAAGAACAAGACAAATCAAGGAGGTTGTAATGAGACTGCCCAGAATCAAACTTCAGGGTAAGAGCGTTGTTTATCACTGCATGTCCAGGATCGTCGGCAAGGAGCATCTGCTGGATGAGCTCTGCAGGTACAAGCTTGTTGGGTTGATCAAGCGTCTGTGCCGGTTCTGCGGTATAGAGCTGTTGGGCTGGTGTGTGATGAGCAATCATTTTCACATGTTGGTGCGTGTGCCGGCGGAGCAGAATCCAAGCGACGAGGAATTGATTGGGCGGATGGAGGCGTTGTACGGGAAGGACGGGGGGCTTGTGCAGGTGGCGCGTGAATGTTTTCTGAAGCACGGGAAGGTGCCCGGGGACATCCGGGGCAGGATGCTGAGGCGGATGGG
>JARYMD010000124.1 GCA_029907285.1 Verrucomicrobiota bacterium
CGCGGAACCACAGACAGGTCAATGAACAGTGATCATTTTTGGTTTCATGAAACTGTTCCGCCTAAAGGCGGGACTCTAACGGCCGCGGGTTGATGGCGCCATTCGCGTGGCCAACCCGCAACCCGGTTGAACGTTGAGCGTTGAGCGTTTTGATCGGGTCAGCCGACGGGGCGTCTTGTTGGGAACGTTCAACGTTCAACGCTCAACGTACAACGTACAAAGTGTGACTGCTCAATGAGTGCTGATTTTCAAGAGCCGCCTAAAGGCGGGGCTCTTACGGCTGCGGGTGTGCGAAACCATTGGTGATGTAGCCGCGGACGTTAGTCCCCGGAAGCCTTTCGGTTCAGAAGCAAGGCTCACTACCTGGGGCGCTGCCCCAGGCTGGTATAGACCGGGCCTTTGGCCCTTGTAAACGCATTCGGACTGCCGACTGTGATTACAATCGAAACTCTTATTGCTGCCCCTGCCTCCTGACCTCTGTCCCCTTTCTTGTGTAGAAGGTCTATGGTCTATGGTTTGTATTCTATGGTCTATGGTAATCCGCGGTTGAGCGACTTTATCTTATGCTTCTTCAGCTTTTTGACCACGGATGGCGCGGATGACACGGATGTGGAAGGAAACTATCCGCCTGTGCGCATTTCGAATTCCAGTGCATTTCGACGGTGACGGTTCGACGTCGCAAGTTGAGCATTGGGTGTTGAGCGTTGAACCACGAAATACCCGAATTCCGATTCTCTTGGGTTGGCCCGGAAAAACGAAAACAGATTTCGCGGCTGCGCTGAGATTTCCGCGCAAAGATGTGAATTTACGGCGAGAGAAGTCTGCTGGATGGGACAGCCCAGATGGATGGTTCGCCCATGAATCGAATCTCGGAGCCGCGATAAACACACAGGCCGCCCAGCCACTCGGAGCCGAGGGCCCTGGCCACTTCACGCAAGGCATACAAATCAGGCGTATCCACTCGTTGGCGCGATTTGATTTCCATCCCAAGTATTCCGCGCGGGGTTTGGATCAGCAGGTCCAATTCGAGGCCCGATCTTGTCCGGTAGAAAGTCAACTCCGCTTCAGTTGCGGAGGTCTTGATCCACTTGTAAACCTCGCTGACAACGTATGTCTCGAAGACAGGGCCGGTTGGGTCGCCGTGGTATCCGGTCATTTGCCGCAGCAACCCGACGTCCAACCAGTAAAGTTTCGGTGTCTTGACAACGCGGCTGGTAAGATTCCGGGAAAACGGGGGTAAAAGAACGTTCTGATAAGAAATCCGCAGGTATTCAAGATACCGGCGGGCGGTGTCAGCACTAACCCCGGCGTCCCGGCCGAGTTCTGCATAGGAGAGCAACTGTGCTGAGCGCAATGCCGCCAAACGCTGGAAAGTCTTGAACGGGGAAAGATCATTCAATCGGGCCAGATCAGCCATGTCCCGTTCAAGATAAGTGTATGTGTACGACCTCAGCCATTCGGTGCGGTCAGCGTCGTTCAGCTCGAGAAGGGCAGGCATGCCTCCCCATGTGAGCAGGTAGTGTTCTTTTTCGGACAAGAAATGCTGTTGCTCGGGCAGGAGGCGGGGCGATGCCTGGTTGAGAACGTCGGCGATGCCCGCCTTTGATTGGATCAGATGCGCCAGCAATGGCGGCTTGGACGCGCTGCTGCCGGGCGCTGACGCCAGTTCACAGAGCATCAGAGGATATAACTCGTAAAGGAATACCCTGCCGGCGAGAACTTCGCGGACCGACCTCAGGAGCAGAATCTGTGCTGAACCTGAAAGGACTGTGAACCGGATGCTCTTGGCGTCGAAGGCGTGTTTGACTTTCTCGAATACAGACGGTTCTTTTTGTGCTTCGTCGATGATGGCGTTTCCGACAGTCTTGGCCCATGCAAAGGTTGAGAGCGACCGGAGCGCGTCGCGGTTTTCTGGGGCGTCGAGGTTGATATAGGTCAACGTTGGGTATAGGTGCCGCAGGAGGGTTGTTTTACCAGTTTGTCTTGCGCCGGTGAGCAGGACGATCCGGGTTGAGCTTTGTGGAGGGAGCCGTGATTCTATTGATCTTTTAATATTCACTTTGCCGCTCGGCGTGCGGGATTTTGCAGGATAAACTCCGGGAAAGTCAACCGGAATGGCGTGTGCTTTGCTTGAAATTGCATCTGAGATAATCATGTTTTCTGTGTTGTCAAAATGACGAGAGAACAACTGATCAGTTAAAGGCTGGACGTTGCGAGTTCCGAGTAGTTGACGGGATAACGCCCGTGGGTGGGGCATCGCCTAAAGTGCGGGACAATCGATCGCTGTCAGAGTCCCGCGTTTACGCGGAACCACAGACAGGTCAATGAGCAGTGATCATTTTTGGTTTCATGAAACTGTTCCGCCTAAAGGCGGGACTCTGGCGCCCGCGGGTGCCACATCGCCCCTCGCGCGGGTCATCTGAGCCTCCCCGGGTGCGCGGCTTTTGCTTATGCACACTTTGTTGATACACCAGGCGTTTTGCATTCCGGGTGAACCGGGAGGAACACGTCATTTCGAGCTCGCAAAGCATGCTGTCGCCGATGGGCAACGGTTCACCGTCATCGCGAGCCGGGTGAGTTATCTCACGGGCAAAGTCGTTGATCCCAAAGCCGACGCCGAGTGGGCGAAACAAGGCGTGACAGTGACAAGGACCTACTCGCCAGAAAGAGTGAGTCGGGGATTGGCATGGCGGGTATGGTCGTTTTTGGTTTTTACGGCCAGCGCGTTATGGAGTGCGTTTAGGGTTGGGCGGGTTGATGTGGTGATGGGCACAACTCCGCCGATATTTCAGACGATTTCGAGCTGGCTGGTGGCGCGGGTCCGGCGGACGCCGTTCCTTCTCGAGGTGCGGGATTTGTGGCCTGAGTTCGCCGTCGATATGGGCCTGCTGCGGAACCGCGCGCTGATTGCGCTGGCCCGATGGTTCGAGCGATGGCTTTACAGGCGCGCGGATCATATTCTGGTCAATTCACCGGCGTACCGCGATTACATCATAAGCAAGGGCGTCCCGGCTGAGAAGGTCACGCTGATCCCGAACGGCGTGGAGATCGAGATGTTCGATCCGGCAGCCACATGCCCGGAACTGCGCGCCAAATGGGCCGCAGAGGGACAGTTCGTTGTGACATACGCAGGCGCAATCGGGATGGCAAATGACATTCCGACAATTCTGCGCGCGGCACGGCGTCTGAAAGACAGACGCGAAATCGTGTTTTGGATCGTGGGCGATGGAGCGGAACGACCCAAGCTTGAAACGCTGGCAAGCGAATGGGCACTTGAAAATGTCCGGTTCACCGGTCCACAGCCGAAATCCCTAATGAAGAATGTGCTGGCTGCATCGGATGCTTGTGTGGCGACGCTGCGGAATATCCCCATGTTTCGCACGACCTACCCGAACAAGGTGTTCGATTACATGGCCGCTGGCAGACCGGTTTTGCTGGCGATCGACGGAGTGATCCGTGAGGTTGTGGAAGCGGCAGGCGGAGGATTGTTTGTGCCGCCCGGGGATGACGAGAGACTTGCAGGCGCAGTCATGGAACTGGCGGCTGATCCGGCTCGGGCGCGCCGCATGGGTCTGGCGGGGAGGGAATATGTTGCGCGTCATTTTAGCAGGGAACAGCACGGGCGCGCATTTGCGCAATTGTTGAGAAACGTGAGGCGTGATACGTGAGGCGTGAGGCGTGATACGTGATACGTGAGGCGTGATGCGTGATTTGCATATTGTGTCAGGCTCGAAGTTTGCGGGCCGGTACTTTCAGACGATACGGCACCTTAGACCGGTCCAAGTTTTGGGACGATTGAAGCTGTGGCTGCCGACGTTTGGACCGAGCATGGAATCGGCGCCGCGGCTGCGATCGAGGCCGGTGAACTGGATTGTCGGGCCGAGGCGGGAGGCGTCAATGCTCAGTCCCACGCGGTTTCGTTTTTTGAATCGGGAACACGAAGTCCGAAGCGAGGCCGACTGGGCTGCGCCAGACCGAGAAGCGTTGTGGAACTACAATCTTCATTACTTTGATGATCTGAATGCTGCAGGCGCTGAGGATCGGTCGGCATGGCATCGCCAATTGATTGAATGGTGGATCGAGGAGAACCCGCCGGTTCGGAAGCCGGGTTGGGACCCATTTCCGACTTCATTGCGGCTGGTGAACTGGGCAAAATGGCTGTGGCGTGGCAACGCGCCTGTGGATGGCATGGTTCAGAGCATGGCAGTTCAAGCGCGGTGGCTGAAGCGCAGGATCGAATACCATTTGCTTGGGAACCATGTGTTGGCGGATGCAAAAGGCTTGATGTTCGCGGGACTGGTTTTTGAGGGTGATGAATCGGAACAATGGCTGCGCGCGGGCTGGCAACTGATGCAAGAACAATTAAGCGAACAAGTATTGGTTGATGGTGGTCATTTCGAGCTTTCGCCAATGTATCATGCACTGATGGTTGAGGACCTGCTGGACCTGATCAACGCCGGTGCCGGCGTGCTCGGTGACAGAATCCTCAGCGAGCTGCGACAATATGCCGGGCGCGCGCTTGGCTGGCTTGAGACGTTGGCCGATGAAAAAGGGCGGGTGCCGTTGCTCAATGATGCAACAGGCGGGGTGGCGGCGGAGCCGCGCGAGCTTCACGAGTACGCTGATCGCCTGCGAGTAAAACCTGACTTTTCGCAAATCGAAGCTGTCGAATTCGACCATGGCTGGCGGGGCCGATGTTGTTCAGGCTACTGGGTGCTCGAGAAGGGGCCATTCCGATTATGGTTTGACACGGCGCCGATTGGACCGGATTACCAACCTGGGCACGCGCATGGGGACATGTTATCCTTGCTGATGAATTTTTCAGGGGAACAAGTTTTGACGGACACGGGCGTTTCGACTTATCAGGCAGGCAAGCAGCGGAACTATGAACGGTCTGTTGCTGCGCACAACACTGTTCGGATTGACGGGCTGGATCAAGCGGAGTTCTGGGGTGCATTCCGCGTTGCCCGGCGCGGTCATCCGATGGGTTTCCGGCTGCTGAGAGATGGGATTGAATGTGGGCACGATGGATTTCATGTGCAACGGCGCGGGCTCTTTCACAGTCGGCGGCTTGAGTTGCGATCTGACGGGTTTGCTGTATGGGACACGGTGATCGGCCCCGGGGAACATTCCTTTGAAGCGTTTTGGCATTTTGCGCCGGGTGTGAAGGTCGAGCGTTTCAGGACAGGGCAGTTCAATGTTTCAGGGAAACTGGGAATCGCAGTCGAAGGCGGAGAATGTGATGTGGGCGAATCGTGTTATTGCCCAGAGTATGGTGTGCGAACGGGGCGGTTCTGTCTCAAACTCCGCGGTTCAGGCATTGGCAAAACGGAAATCTTGTTCAGGTGCACATACTCTTTCTGAGTCACTATTTCCCGCCCGAGACAAATGCACCGGCGTCGCGGACTTACGAACATGCGCGACGGTGGGTGCAGAATGATGGAGTCCGAGTCACGGTTGTGACCAATCATCCGAATCATCCAAACGGTGTTTTATTCCCCGGGTATCGAAACCGATGGCTGACGATTGAAGAACACGACGGAATTTCGGTTCGGCGGGTTAAGACATTTCTTGCTCCCAACGCCGGTTTTTTGAGGCGGACATTGAACTATGTTTGGTTCATGGTGGCGGGTTTTATCGGCGCTGCAGGAGTCACCAAACCGGATGTTGTGGTTGCCACGTCGCCACAGTTTTTCTGCGCTGTGGCAGGGTGGGTGGCGAGCCGCTGGCATCGGTGTCCATTCGTGTTTGAAGTGCGGGATTTGTGGCCGGATTCGATTGTGACTGTGGGAGCAATGCGGCGGGGTGTTGTTATTAGGGCCTTGGAGAGATTGGAACTGTTTCTGTACAGCCAGGCTGAGAAGGTGGTTGTTGTAACAGACGCATTTCGGGAGAATCTCCTGAAACGAGGAGTGCCTGCGGAAAAGATCGCCGTAATAAAGAACGGTGTGGATTTGAATTTCTTCCGTCCGAGGCCGAAGCCCGCAATGCTTGGACAAGAGTTGGGCTTGGAAGGGCGATTTGTTGTCTCATACATTGGGACCCTCGGCATGGCGCACGCAGTAGATCGCATTGTTGAAGTCGCGGACTTGTTGCGGGCCGAGCAAGATTTAATGTTTGTTTTGGTTGGCGATGGGGCTGAACGAAAGCGTGTGGAAAACATGGTGCGAGAAAAGAGGTTGACCAATGTTCGCGTTTTGCCGGGCGTAAGCAAAGAATCGGTTTGTGATTACTATGCAGTGTCGGACCTTGGCCTGGTCACCTTGCGCAACAAGGAGCTGTTCAAGACGGTGCTGCCATCAAAGGTGTTTGAATGGATGGCGATGTCACGTCCGATTCTGTGCGCGGTGCAAGGGGAGTGTCGTGATCTATTGTCCGGAGCGGGCGTGGCGGTTTTCGTCGAACCAGAAGACGTCAAGGGCATGGCAGAGGCAATTCTGCGGCTCAAGCAGGATCGGACACTCATGATTCGGATGGGCGAATTGGGCCGTGCTTTTGTGGGAAAGCACTTCGACCGTCGCTGTTTGGCGCTGGACTACCTCCGTTTGCTGGAATCGGTCGTGGAAGCATCCCGCCAGTAAAAATGGGTCAGGCAATAGGAATATGAGGGTTGATGCGACAACTTCCTTTTGCGAGGGATGCCCAATGTGCGCACACAATACGGGACATTGAGCAGTGCTGGACAAGAGAAGGACTTTCCGAGAGACTCGTCGAGTATGGTTGCAGCATTGACACACAAGTAGAACAGGATGGCCGGGTACGTGGATCAATTTTGGACAAGAGCGGGGTTGGAATGTGTCCCAGCGGTAGCCGGGTTCGGAGGGTGGAGCTACAAGACGTACGTCGGCTGTCTCGTCTTGGGGACGGTGACGTCTCTGGTTGTCACTCCGTGGGTCATCCGTTTGGCAACGAGACTCGGTGCGGTGGACGAGCCCGGGCACCGAAAGTCGCACGGCCGGCCAGTTCCTCTGTGGGGCGGGGTCGCGGTTTTCATAGGGATGTGGGTGCCGCTTATTGCGCTACTGGTTTTCGACAACCCCGTGACGCAACAATTATGGGGGAAGTCAGGCCATGTGATGACCCTTTTTGCGGCCGGGGTGCTGATGTTGATTCTTGGCGCCGTTGACGATCTCAAAGGGGTTCGCGCGCGTTACAAATTATTGATCCAAATCCCCGTAGCGCTTGGGGTTTGGCTGGCAGGCGTCAGGTTTGATCGGCTTGAGTTGCCTTTTCTGGGTGAGCTGGATGCGAACCTGTTGGGGCCGATAGTGTCAATTGTCTGGCTGATTGGGATTACAAATGCATTCAATCTCATTGACGGCATTGACGGGTTAGCGACCGGCGTGGCGCTGTTTGTCGCGCTGACGAATGGGCTGATAGCGGTGTGGACTGACAGTGCGGTTCTTGCTGTGCTCATGTTCTCAATCGCAGGTGCCTGTCTTGGGTTCCTCAAGTATAACTTCAATCCTGCCAGAGTGTTTCTTGGCGACGCCGGAAGCCTGTTTCTGGGCATTACTTTGGGTGTCACTTCTATTCTTACCAGTTACAAGAGCCAGGTTGCGTCCTCGTTCTTGATTGCGCTAGTTGTTCTGGGGTATCCGGCTCTCGACACACTCCTTGCGATGACTCAGCGGGTCTTGCGGGGGAAATCGCCGTTTGTAGGGGACGCCTCTCACATCCACCACAGGTTATTGCAGAAGGGAGTTGGGCAACGCCAGAGCGTTTTGGTACTATACACCGTTTGTGTTCTGTTTTGCGTGGCTGCCATCGGCATCGTAATGCGCAGGAATGCTCTCACGGCTTTCGTTTTCATCGTGATTGGGGCGGTGACCGCTTACGGTCTTTGGGCCTTGGGGTATTTCAAGATGTTTGCAAGGCCTTCTTTGCGCAAGGACCGGCACCTGTATCGCATGCATTATCACTTCGTTGAGATGATCAAGGCCAAGATGTATTTGGCCAAAACACGAAGGGAGGTTTTCGCCCTGCTGGGCAAGTTGCCACTGGAACTGGGGTTTGACCGTGTCAAGATAGTGTTGGCCGGACAACAAGGGGAGCAACCCTTTGAAGAATCCTACGAAAACGCCGAGCACTGCACCTCGCCCACGGAGGCGCAGCGTGTCGGCAGGCTGGTTCACAGGGACAATTATAAGTACCCTGAAAGTGGCCTAGAAGCAGAGGCGCAGATTCGAGACAATGATGAATGCCGAGATTTGATCATGGAGCGCAGGGCTTTGCTGGCGGATGCTCTTGATGCGGCTAACAGCAGATTGATTCAACTCCGAGCCGAAGAGGCTGAAGCTGGTCCAAGGTCCCCGAAAATCGCGAGTTGATATCCCACCGAACAGGAACGGTTCTGATGACACAACTGCAGCCAACTCGCTGGTCCGACTACCGCATCCACTTGTCTGTGCCGCACATGGAAGGTCACGAACTGGCGAGGTTGCGGAAGGTTTTGGAGTCTGGCTGGGTGACGACCGCCGGCGAAGAGCTTGCGGCGCTGGAGAAAGAGTTCGAGCGAATGACCCGGTGCGCAGCAGTGGCGCTTGCGAACGGGACAAGCGCGCTGCATTTGGCGGTGAAGTTGGTCGGGGTTCGAGATGGCGCCGAGGTGGTGGTGCCAACGCTCACCTTTGCAGCGGCAGCCAACGCTGTCGTGTACGAGAACGGGCGGCCGGTGTTTTTAGACTCGAGTCCGAGTGACTGGGGTTTGGACGCCAACCTGCTCGAGGGGTTTCTCGATCGAAGGGCGCGGGAAAACCGCCTGCCGAAAGCGGTCATCGTCGTTCATTTGTTCGGTCAATGTGCTGATCTCGATCCGATTCTGGAAGTGTGCCGGAAGCATGAAGTGCCTGTGATCGAGGACGCGGCGGAGTGTCTTGGCGCGACATACAAGGGCAAATTCGCAGGTGCACTCGGAGACATCGGAGTTTATTCTTTCAACGGCAACAAGGTAATAACCGGTGGCGGAGGCGGAATGCTTGTGTCGCCGCAGGCAGACTGGGTGGCAAAAGCGAGGTTTTGGAGCACACAAGCGCGTGACGCTGACCCTGAAGGTTTGCGGAACTATGTTCACTCGGAAGTGGGATACAACTATCGGATGAGCAACGTGCTGGCTGCGATTGTGTTGGCGCAGCTCGAGGTCCTCGAGAAGCGGGTCCAACAACGGCGCACAGTGGCTTTCCGGTACCGGGACGGCTTTGCGGATTTGCCGGGGATCACCCTGATGCCACAAGCCCCTGACAGATTCCATACCAACTGGCTTAGTTGCTTTCTGATTGACGCGACCCAATTCGGGATGTCAGCCGCAGACCTCATCAGGTTCCTTGACTCGGCGAATGTCGAAGCTCGCCCTGTGTGGAGGCCGATGCATTTGCAAAAGGCTTACAGGCAGTATGAATACGTCGGTGGCCGGGTTGCGGAAGACTTGCATCGAAGGGGAGTTTGCCTGCCGAGTTCAAGTTGTCTTACCGAAGAGCAACAGCAGTTTGTCATCGAGCGCGTGCGCGAGGCGCATTTCCAGGCCAAAGGCAGAAAAGACGCTGTGGCAGAAAAATGAGGGCAGAAAAATCGGTGGCAGAAAGATGGATGGCAGAAAGATAAAGATGTTGGCGGAAAACTTGATTCTGAACCGAAAGAGCCGCCTAAAGGCGGGACTCTGACGGCCGCGGGTGGATCACGCCATTCGCATTGCCAACGCACGGCCCAGTTGAACGTTGTGCGTTGAGCGTTCCGGCCGGTTCACCCAACGAGCCGGAATCAGGACATGTGCTGATGTATTCGGCGCGCCCTACCTGCATGCAGGAGTAACGGTCCGTGAAGCAGGTGTCTTCATAACATTCAGGATTATGCGGGTCAGGCTGAGACGCAGCCTCGCTGAAGCTATCTTCTCGACACAATCGAGCACAGGCACGCAAGAATCAGGAACAGGAGAACGATCGAGTGGATTTGGAATGGGAAATCAAAGCGTGCGTGGGCGAGGCAGCCGAGCATCCCGACCCACAGCATCGCCGGAAATGCGCGGGGAAGAGATAACCCGCCCGATTGGAGTGGCGAAAGTGCGGCGATTCCCAGTGCGAGCAGCGCCATGCCAACGCCAATTCGGCCGAGCGTGATTCTGAACTCGAGCCAGTCGTTGTGCGCCCACCATGTCCAATGATCGCGCGTGCTTGGCCGGTATAGACCATAGAGCGGGCCGAACGTTCCGGGGCCGGACCCGAGCCACACGAAATCTTGAAGCATCTTTGCAGCGATTGCGTATGTTTCTCTGCGGCCTGACATTTGATCGACCAGCAACGCCGGGGATCGGATTTCGTTGTGGTCAATCTCGATCAATGGCCGCGTGAAACGCGGGTTCTCGGCGATTTTCATCTGCCCTGACTTGAACTCTTCGTGCAAGGCGGCGATCTCGGCGTCGTCGAGAGCGGTGTCCCATGCGCTCACGAGCGCAGGCGGTGCGTCGAACACGGAGCTTTTCGGTTCGATGCGAAGGTAACCCGCTGAGACTTCATTTGTGGCCATTGAAGGCATTCGCGATGTATCGGGCAAAGTGACCTGCACGCCGTTCAGGTACAGACGAGGCAAGGTGTCGCGCACGAGAGCAACGTCGATTGTCTGACCCTGGAATTGTTCGATGACGTTGGTGATCAACGTCAGTTCCTGGTAAACGCCGCGCGGTCCGAAGAAGATGAGGTTGAAAGCGCCGCGGGGTCGTAGCACGAATCCAACATCGGGCGGGGAGTGGTACCAGCCATCTTCGGATCGGCTCAACCCCGTGATGAGACCCCAGCCTATCTTCTTTGTGTCGGGTGGGACGCGGAATGCCCATCTGAGGGTGAACTGTTCCAGAGTGAGAACGGGGCTGATTGGATAGGCTGTGCTCGGTGCGTACAAGCGGGGCTT
>JARYMD010000125.1 GCA_029907285.1 Verrucomicrobiota bacterium
GAGTTAATGGTCCAGGATCACCAACGGTCTGGAACACGTTCATGGGCGTTCATGGCTGAAACAATCAAGTTCGCTGCCATGCACAATGCGGTCGTTTTGGTCGGTCATCGCTGCGCCAGGGGCGCGGTCTATACCAGCGTGGGGTGAAGCCCCGCCACAAGGGCTGCTTATTGGAAGAGCTGGAATTCCCAGATTGTTGGGCCGTCTGTGGACTCCAATATCTCAAGACGGACATGCTGCACGGTGACAGGGCTGAAGCTCTGTGACCACGATTCGCCGATGGTTGTTCCGGTCAATATGGTCTCCCACGCGTCGCCAACGCGATACTTGAGAGCGAACCGCTGGACGCGATTCGGGAATGCCTCAGAGATTTTGGCACGTTTGATTGGCGTCGGTTTACCCGGGTCAACTTCCAGCCACGCAGATTTCAGTCCGGCATCGGTTGCCCAGCGCGTGTCGTCGCGCCCGTCCGTGGCCTTTTCGGGGCCAAACTCTTGGAGGTTCTGATAGACGTTTGACGCGGTGGTGCGGGCGTTGGTGCTGACCGGGGTTTGGGCCGGGACGTTTATTGCGCCAAGTTCGAGGGCTGAACGATCAAGGTTTAGTTCGACCACGGTCGCAATGGGCTGTTTGTCGCGTTCTTTCAGGACTATTTCCAAACCATCATGGCCTTGTCTGACTTCGACTGGGCCGCCTTTGAGCACGTGCGCATCCAAAACTCTTGCCGGCAAAGGCGGCAATTGTACCGAGTCCAGAGAAGCGTCTGTGATGAACAAGTAAACCTTGTGTCCTTTGCGGGTGGAGGCGCCGTAGTATCCGGGCTTGAACGGGCCGCCGCGCGTCCCATAAATGCTTTCTCCGTATCGCTCAAGCCAGGCGCCCAATTGCATGAGGCGTTCAACCTGTTCGGGCGGGAATTCGCCTGTCGGCGTTGGCCCCACGTTCAACAGCAGGTTGCCGTCTCCGCCCGCGCAGCCAATCAGCATTTTCAAACAGGTTTCGAATGGTTTCACCCCGTCGTCGGGGCCTCCGTACGCCCATTGGCTCTTGCGCGACAGTGTCATGCACGATTCCCACGGGCGTTGGTCGTCATACGAGCCGATGTGTTGCTCCGGGGTGTAGTAATCTGCGTTTGCGGACAGAATCTGCCTGTCGGTGTTCCCCGGGCCGAGGTCCAGCCGATTGTTGATGACTATTTCGGGTTGGAGACTCTTCACGATTGAATATGTTTCGGCCTGGTTATAGAGCGGCTCGCCGCCGTCCCAGTCGAACCACAGCAAGTCGATTTTCCCGTAGTTTCTCAGCAACTCGCGCAATTCGGACTTCATTTTTGACAGAAAGATTTGGTTGCGGTCGGTGCGGAAATCGGGATCGCGCCAGTCCATTGGCGAGAAATACCAGCCAATCCGGATTCCTTGTTTGCGTGCCGCTGCGGTCAGCTCTGCGCATATGTCGCGCTTGAAGGGGCTTGCAGAGATGTTGTAGTCGCTTGCCTTTGAATGCCACAAGAGAAACCCGTCGCAATGCTTGGCCGTGAGCACCATATACCTTGCGCCTGCGGCTTTGGATATCCGAACCCACTCGGATGCGTTGAACTTCACCGGATTGAATTCCTTGTACAGGTTGTCGTACACCTCTGCGGGAATGTGGCCTTTGTTTGGGCATTTTGGATTTGTGTTTGCCCGCGACCAACTGATTTCCGTGCCTTTGAGGCTTACCGGTCCCCAGTGAATGAAAATCCCGAACCTTCCCTCAGCCCACCAACGCAGTCTCTCGGAATACTCCCGCGGCGGAGCGGTGGGTTGCGACGGGCTCGCTTCGTTCTGCGCTCCTTCGGTCTGAACGAGAAACAGGAAAACAACGGGCAAAACCACCAAGATATTCTTCATTTGGAGTCGTCGATCTTGATTGAGATGCGGACCGGAACACGGAGCTATAGCAGAGTGTGAAAGCAAAAGAGTCAAGCAATTATGCGGCGGGGTATTCGGATGAGCGGTTTGGGGCTGGCTTTCTGTTGGGCGCGAGACGCGGGCGGGCGATCCATCGTCTTGCGCATCTGACCACGAGCCTGCAAGTGTAATGGGGCAGAAAAATGGAGGAGTAGAAACATCAGAGGCACGAAAATGTGATGCAGAAAACGATTGGCAGAAAAGTGTGTGGCAAAGATGAGGCGGCGAATAATCGCCGCACTCCTGCCGGCGCGTTCGAATTGCTGTGATCCGATTCGCACGCTGCATTGACAATATTGCCAAGCTGGTGTGAGATAGGGTTTCGTCAGCCAATAGAAGACGGTCGAATTCAAGTGACCTGCGCGACGCGCAGGGGCAGCCAACTCAAGCATCGTTATGAAAGAAAAGCTAATGTGCAGTATCAAGGTCGCCGCGGCAGCATGCGTAATCGGTTTGACAGGTCTGACCGCCAACGGCGCTGAATCACGAACGATCAAGATCGGCGCGATTTTCTCGCAGACAGGACCTGCGTCGTTCCTTGGCGCGCCCGAGGCCAAGACAGTACAGATGCTGGCCGACCAACTGAATGCGAAAGGGGGAATTCTGGGCAGAAAGGTCGAGGTGATAATCAAGGACAGCGGCGGCAGCCCGGAAAAAGCGGTGTCGTTTGCCAAGCAATTGATCGATGAAGAGCGCGTGCTCGCGATCATCGGGCCATCGACAAGCGGCGAGACCATGCAGATAAAGCCGTTGTGCGAGGAAAACAAAATGATCCTTGTCTCGTGCGCGGCAGCGGAAACGATTGTGAATCCGCTTGCAAAGTATGTCTTCAAGACGCCTCAAAAAGACAGTCAGGCGGTGACGTGGATTTACAACACGATGAAGGACATGGGGATCAGCAAGATAGCTGTGTTGTCGGGCAACGACGGCTTTGGCATGGCCGGGAAGAAACAGCTCGAAGACCTTGCATCGGCGCACAGCATTCAGATTGTCGTGAATGAGGTCTATGACAAGGGTGCAACGGACCTGACTGATATCCTCACCAAGGTCAAGGGAACACCCGGCGTGCAAGCTGTGGTGAACTGGTCGATCGTGCCGGCGCAGTCGATAATTGCAAAGAACATGAAACAGATCGGGCTGAACATCCCGCTGTTTCAGAGCCACGGGTTTGGGAACCTCAAGTACGTCGAACAAGCCGGAGTGGCTGCCGAGGGCATCCTGTTCCCGGCGGGCCGCCTCCTGGTCGTTGATGAACTGCCTGACAACCATCCTCAGAAACAGGTCCTGGCCGCTTACAAGAGAGATTATGAGACACGGTTCAAGGAGAATGTCAGCACTTTCGGCGGGCACGCATACGATGCCTTCATGGTTGTCATCGAAGGTGTGAAGAAAGCCCGCAGCACGGACAGGGACAAAGTGCGGGATGCGATCGAGCAGCTCAAAGGTTTTGTCGGGACAGCGGGTGTATTCAACTACTCGCCGACAGATCACACGGGTCTTGGGCTGGATGCTTTTGAGATGCTGACGGTCAAGAACGGCAAGTTCGCGATCTACAAGAAGTAGTTTGATGTCTTCCTGCTCATTTTGCGACGTGCGGCGCACTTTGCGCGCATGCGCAAAGTGGCGGGGCGCGTCTCCTGATGCAGAAGCCCGGGTGGGGCACGGTGTGGGTTGCCGCTGTGCAGGTGTTCACTCTTTTTCTTGACGTGCGGAATGGGGACAACCGAGCATTCGGCGCGTCCATGAAACAACGGCAGAACCAGGAACTGCAAAGCCGACTTGAATTGTGCTTTGGCGGCGGGTAAGGGGGTGTTGTTTTGGTTCAGGCACTGCAATATTTCTTTTCGGGCATAACGGTTGGCAGCGTGTACGCCATTGTTGCGATTGGTTTTAATATCATTTACAGCGCAACGGGCGTGCTGAATTTTGCCCAGGGCGAGTTTGTGATGCTGGGCGGGATGGTGGCGATCACACTGGCGTCATTTCTTCCGGTTCCTGTTGCGGTTGCGGTGGCGGTTGCAATTGTGACGTTGTTTGGATGCGGGCTTGAACTGGTGTTTTTCCGCCGATTGCGGTCGCATTCGATTCTTCACATGATAATCATCACGATCGGCCTGTCTATCGTCATCCAGGAACTGGCGTTGCATGTCTGGGATGAAAAAGTGCGGTCGCTGCCGTATTTCACGGGAAACGAAGCGTCGTCGGTGAAACTCCTTGGGGCGGCGCTGTCGCCCCAGGTTATCTGGGTGCTTGGCACGGCCGCCATAGTGGTGGCGCTTTTGCAACTTTTCTACAAGAGGACATTGTATGGCAGGGCGATGCGCGCCTGTTCGTCCAATCCGGAAGCGGCGATGTTGGTGGGGATAAACACTGGCAACATGCGGACAGCGGCTTTTGGACTGAGCGCCGGACTTGGCGCGTTGGCTGGGTGCGTCATTTCGCCGATTTCGATGACGCATTATGAGATGGGGCCGGGTCTTGCGATCAAGGGGTTTGCGGCGGCGGTTTTGGGCGGGCTTGGCAATCCGATGGCTGCGGTTGTTGGCGGGCTGATGGTGGGGTTGATCGAGGCTTTCAGCGTGAGCGTGATACCATCTGCATTCAAGGATGTGGCTGCGTTTGCCATTTTGTTGGCGATGCTGTTTCTGCGGCCGCATGGCCTGTTTGGCCGCCCGTCTGGTGTTTCCGTGCGCGAGGTATGAACACGACCACACGCATATGGCCGAGGTTGGCTGCATTCGCAGCGGCAGCGATAGTCATCCAGCTCAGCCTGGGCGCGGCTGGGAAGGTTTACTATCTGACCCAACTGACGATGGCGGTGTACTACGCGATTGTTGTGATGGGGCTGTCGTTGCTAATGGGATACGCCGGGCAGGTTTCGCTCGGCCATGGCGCATTTTTCGCAATTGGCGGGTACACATCGGCTTTTCTTACGACGCATAACATGGCCGGTTGCCGGGGTGCAGCATGGTTTGATTTGTTGGACAAGTGCGGTGTGATTGTGAGCAGGAAGAGCTTGTACGACGACACGCTTGTGCTGACGGTCGCGCCATGGCTGGCATTCATCGTGGCGGTTTTGCTGACGGTGGTGATTGCCGCAGTGATCGGGTATCCGTCGTTGCGTTTGCGCGGGCATTATCTGGCGATGGCCACGCTCGGGTTTGGGCTGATAATTCATTGCATTCTGATTGGCAGCCCGGTTTTGGGTGCAGCTGATGGGATTACGGGGGTGCCAAGCCTTTCGGTGGGTGGACTTGCTGTCAGCGGCAAGAGCGCGGTTCGAGTGCAGAACTACTACATTGCGTGGGCGGTGGCAATCGCAGTGCTGGTGCTGCTGCGGAATCTGGTGGAATCGCGCATGGGCCGTGCACTTCGGGCAATTCACGACAGTGAAGCAGCCGCAAGCGCCATGGGCGTGAACACGCCGAAGCTCAAGCTCGAGGTTCTCATGGTAAGCGCTGCCCTTGCGGCAATGGCCGGCAGTTTGCTCGCACATTACAACGAAGGCATAGGACCGTCCGAGTCGAGCTCGTTCAAATCCGTTCGGTACCTTGCGTTGGTTGCTGCTGGCGGGATGGCAAACCTCGAGGGCGCACTGGTTGTCAGCACACTGCTGGTTTTTCTTTCTTTGCGTGGCTGGTTTGGCACATATGACAACGCGGTTTTCGGCATAATCCTCATTGCAATAGTTGCACTGGCACCGCAAGGGCCGTTCAGACAGTTGGGCTTGCGGATGAATCGATGCCGTCCGTTGTACAAACCGGGAAAGGAGGCGCGCAGTGGCGCTTCTTGAGGCTGAGAATGTGCGCCAATGTTTCGGCGGGCTTGTGGCCCTGAACGGCGTTTCGTTCGAGGTCCGCCGGGGGCAAATAATGGCGATTATCGGGCCGAACGGCGCAGGGAAAACGACGTTGTTCAACATTGTTTGCGGGTTGATCAATCCGACCGATGGTGTGGTCCGAATGGACGGCAAGGTGATCACTGGATTGAAGCCGTTTCAGATTGCCGCGCTGGGAGTGTCGCGCACATTCCAAAATGTGAGTTTGTTTCCGCACATGACGGTTTTGGAGAATGTGCTAGTGGGGCGCCATCTTCATGGCCGCGCGGGTTTGATTGGTTGCGCTCTGAGATTGCCGACACAGAGACGCGAGGAGAAGGCCATGGTCGAACAGGCCTCGAGATTTCTCGAGGAGGTTGGGCTGGCCGAAAAAGCTCAACACTCAGCGGGCGGTCTTTCCCTTGGCCAGAGGCGGCTGGTTGAGCTGGCTCGAGCGCTTGGGACGGAACCGCGGCTGCTATTGCTGGATGAACCCGCGAGCGGGTTGAACACGAAGGAAACAGACAATCTGGCAAAAACGCTTCGGCGTATCAGGGACCGGGGGATAACGCTGCTGATGGTTGAGCACGACATGTCCCTTGTGATGGATATCGCAGACGAAATCCTTGTGCTTGATTTCGGGGTCAAGATAGCAGAGGGCCCGCCGGCACAGGTCCGTTCCGATCCCAAGGTGATAGCCGTTTATCTCGGCGAAAAAGAAAATGTTGCTTCAGGTTAGAAACTTGCGCTGCGGATACGGCAGCCTGGAGATTGTCAAAGGCGTCAGTTTGCACGTCGATGCGGGTGAAATTGTGACGTTGCTGGGGGCCAACGGCGCGGGCAAGACGTCTCTGTTGCGCGCGATCGCCGGGCTCCTGCCGGTTTGGAGCGGCGATATCAGGGTCAATCTCCGAAGTGTTGTTGGTGAGCCGCCATGGACCCGGATCAGCCATGCGATGATGCTGGTGCCGGAAGGCCGTCAGTTGTTCGGCGACATGACAGTTTGGGAAAACCTGCTTCTGGGTGGGTATCACAATCTGGACCGGAAGCGGGCGATCGAGGACGTGTACGAGAGATTTCCGCATTTGAAAGGGCGTTCACGCCAACTGGCCGGCACGCTCTCGGGCGGTGAACAGCAGATGCTTGCCCTTGGCCGGGCATTGGTCGCGCGCCCGCGGTTGCTTTTGCTTGATGAGCCATCATTGGGTCTGGCGCCGTTGATGGTGCGGGAGGTTTGCAATTGCATCAAACGACTGAAAGAGGATGGAGTAACCGTGTTCCTTGTCGAACAAAACGCAGTGGCTGCGCTCGAGATCGCCGACCGCGCTTACGTGATGGAGACCGGTGAAATCATCCTCGAGGGTGAAGCAGCAGACCTTGTCACCAATCCCGAAGTGAGACGCGCCTACCTTGGCAAGGGCTACAAAGAGATTTGGGAATGAGAATTCTTGATCCAAAATATGAGTGCGCGCGCCCCGAAGAAATCGAGCAACTGCAGCTCGAGCGGCTGCAAGCTTTGATTGCGCGACTGAAACGGAATGTCCGCAGATACCGCGAAGCGCTTGGCGACAGCCGGATTGAGTCGCTGGCGGATTTGAGCCGGCTGCCCGTCACAACGCCCGAGGAACTGGCTGACAGTTTCCCTTATGGCATGTTCGCGCTGCCACTCCGGGAAGTGATCAGACTGCATTCGGCGGTGGGGCCCAAAGGGCGCCAGCTGATCATTGGGCACACTCAGAACGACATCAAACAGTGGGGACGGCTTGTTGCGCGGCAACTGGTGGCTGCAGGTGTCACCGCAAATGACGTGATCCAGATCAACCTCGGCAACGGTTCGTCAGGCAGTTTTTCCGGATACGCGCTCGGCGCTCAAACCGTTGAAGCTTCAGTGATCGCAGAAGACCCGTTCCACATCGATTACCAGTTGGCGATGCTGCAGAATTATCGGCCGACAGTGCTGGTGACAACGCCAACAAACGCCAGGGAAATCGCAGCTCAACTCGACAGGCGGCGGATAGATCCGCAGTCCCTTTACTTGCGGACGATACTGCTTTCAAGGCCTGTGGAGGAGCTTGCGCGGCATGAGCTTCAAGCCGGCTTGTTCGCCCGTGTCCAGTGCAATTTCGGGATTCCGGCGATTTTGGATCCCGGCTTTTGCGTCCAGTGTGAACACGGCTGTTTCCACGTTAACGAGGATCATTTCCTTGTTGAAATCAAGGATGGCGAGCTTCTCGTTACCACTTTGCTAAGGGAAGCCACACCGCTCCTGCGTTATGCCACGGGCGTGTGCTGCCAACTCAAGCGCGCCAAATGCAAATGCGGCCGGGCCACAGCCACGATCATCCCGGGTCAGCGGCTGGATCGCCGGGTCCTTGTCAATGAAATGCCAATGTATGAAGAGCAAGTCAGGGAAGTGCTCAGTCACACATCGATCGCCAGTCACAGTGTGCAAATCGAATTCACGGACCGCCAGATCGTCCTGTGGTTGGCTGTCTCGGATCGAATCTTCGACGACCTGATAAGGACCCTGGAGACAGTGCGGCTCGAGGTTGAATCCGAGTTCCTCTCCCGGCTGGGTGTTGAAGCAAAGGTCAAGCTCGTTTCACCGCACACAAAACCCGGCGCCAGCCCGCGGCCGTGAAACTCCGAGCAACCTTCGAAACACGAGGCTTCTGGAAAGCTCACTGCGCTGAAGGAACGGGTCAACTCGGCGAGCCGGTGAGATTTAAGGCTGGCTCTGAATCCCCTGTGGCCCTCGCTCCGCGGCCGCGTTGTTCTTTTGAGACGGAGCGAGGGCCACGCCCTGTTCCACTGCGGTACACCATTTCCGCCTGACCGAAACCACTTCAAACCAACCCTGTTTTCCCTTTCGAATCAGCTCTGGTCCGGCGAAAACACGCGCATGACAATAGCCATGGTTCGCGAATGTGGGAAGCGGGGTTTGTCTGTTAACAATGTAGGAGCGAACAGCTCAGACGTGTCGGGCTTGGTCTGACGGCGCCCTTGAATTGGGGCACGGGCGCAACCGGAGAGAGCAAGCCGCCGATTGCACCGAAAAAAGTTCTTGACACCAAGCGGATGGGTTTCACACTTTTCTGAAAAAAAGTAATACTGAATCCGAAATGAATGCAGTGTTTTCCAGACGGCCGGGGTTGACGATTCTGCAGGGTGTTCTTGCCGCCGCGCTTTCAATCGTTGGCGGGCAGAATGTGGCGATGTGCGAAACGCACTCCTCGCTTCAGGCTGTGAACGCAGATGGCACGAGTGCATGGAGCGGTTCGCTGCCTTTCACTATCCGGGGAGTGATCTTGAACGATCCCGAGGAATTTCTTGATACATCCGCAAATTTTGTTCCGTGGAACGACGGAGCGGGTGCGGGCAAGATGGGCGGCCAGTGGGAGGTGTTCATCCAGGCTGTGGAACCCGGGGACAGGGGCGGAACAGCGCTTTGGATGGGCCAGAACTACGGCAACCTTGCATGGATCAAGGACAGCGCGAAGAGTTACACGGACGAGGAGTGGGTGACGGAGGTGAACCGTGTCAGCCGCGACCCGGTCAACAACCATCGCTTCCGCAAAGGGGATCTTGTTGAAGTGACCGCAAACAGGTCGCTCTTTTACGGGGGCAAGAGGAACATAAACGAGGCGCACGACAAAAGGCCCGACGCTGATTTCACAATCGTGCTAGTCCGGGCCGATTACGGATTGCCGGAACCGGAATTGATTGCCCTGTCCGACCTTGTGAGGCCGGACGATGGTGATCCGAACACAAAAGAGGACATTTTTGATCAAACACGCCAAACAGGGGGTGAGCATTACCAGGGGATGCGCGTGCGAATCAACGGGCTTGCGCTGGTTGACAATGCAGGCTGGGGAAAAACCGTTTGGGATCTGCGGAAATGCATCGCGACAGACGGCGAGGGCCGGTTTTTTCCCGTGCGCACTTCGCTTTACAACCTTGGTCCTGCGCCCACTGGGAAGTTCGACGCAATAGGCATTCTGAACCAGGAGTCGGGATCGGGCAGCAACGGGACTTTTGGTTACGAACTTTTTGTGCAGGAGGTGATCGTTCACGATCCGCCCGTGCTGCGAATCAGTGTGATTTCGTGGCCGGCTTCTGCACCGGGTTTCAGGCTTGAATACGCGGATTCGCTGGTTCCAGCGGATTGGCGGGCTGTGACTGCAAAACCTGCCATGGTGAACGGCAGTTTTGTTGTTCAGGAAACGGTTGAGGACGCAGCGACACGGTTTTACAGGCTGACCAAATGACATGGCAAGTCTTGCGACAATGCAGAGTGTTTGCAGTGAGCGAGCGCCGTTCCTCGGGCAACGGCGGGCCGGCACCGGCCGGCGCTGTTATCCAGTTGCTTTTCTTGCAGTATGAAACCTGCGGTTGACAGCAACAAAACCGACCCGCGCATCGCGTTTTTTGATCATCACGCGGCCACGTGGGACAACGATCCGGAGATACAGTCCAAGACACTGCGAAGGTTGTCGGAAATCAAGGGCCGCCTTGGAATAGGGTCTGGCATGGAACTGCTTGAGGTTGGTTGCGGCACCGGGCAGGTGACAGGCCTGTTGGCTTCGTGGGTCGATCCCGGCAGGGTGACAGCCGTTGACTTTTCAGCGGAAATGCTCGAACGCGCACGGGCAAAGGGAATCGACGCCGATTTCAAGCTTTTCGACGTATGCGCGGGTTCGCTTGGATTGGAGCTTTTTGACGTTGCATTGTGTTTTCAGAGCTTCCCTCATTTCCGCGACAAGCCTGCGGCATTGCGGTTTCTTGCACAGAGTCTTAAACGCAACGGACGATTGATCGTGCTGCATTTTGCGAGCAGCGCACAAATCAACTCATTTCATCAGCAAACGGGCGGTGCAGTGGGGACGGACACTTTGCCCGCGGCGTCCAAATGGACCGAATGGCTTGAAGCAGCAGGGTTGCGTCTGGAAAGCCTTGTCGATGAAGACGGGCTGTTTATTCTGGTTGCCCGGCGTCTCCCGTCCCCGAAGACACCCCAGGTCGCAGGATTGAAAAAACGCCGCACTGGCAAGGTCTGCGCGCGATCCACGAAGGCTTTCACGCTGGTCGAATTGTTGGTGGTCATCACGATTATTGGCATGCTGGC
>JARYMD010000126.1 GCA_029907285.1 Verrucomicrobiota bacterium
CGACCATTCCCAAAGGCGGGTTCAATGGGAATCAAGCGCTGCGTTTTGATGGGGTCAATGACATGCTTGCTCTGCCGCGTGTTTTGGCAACCAACAGTTTCTGTTTGTTTGCCGTGTTTCGCACGTCGCAGTCGCACGAGATTGACTCGGAGAGTTCCGGGGATGTTGGTGGAGTATCCGGGCAACGTTACCTTTTTGGCGCGCAGCACGGGGGTGATTACAACGCTGGAATGGGGTTGTCGGTTGGGACAAATGGCATTTCGGTTTATGAGCACGGGAGCAGTTACATGCCGGCTGTTGCCGTCTATCGGGGGCCAGTTGGCAATGGTCCTGCTGTTGCTGCCGTGAACTATGATGTGAAACAGGTCTCGATTGATTTTCAAGGGCTTCCGGTCCGCAAGGGGCTGACATCGGTCCGCGTTCAGGTGACCGCGCCGGTCGAGATCGGCGCTGGCGCTTACGGGGCTTTCAGTGGCGAACTTGCGGAAGTGCTGCTTTACGACCGGCCACTGAGTGAAAACGAGCGGCGCGGAGTCGGAGCGTATCTGGTGGAGAAGTACGGGATTGTTGCATCGGCGCCGCGGCACACCAATTTTCAACTCGATGCTGGTGGGGAAGAACTGCAACTGACCCGGCCCGACATGACCGTGGCTGATTACGTCAAATTTGGTCCTGTGCCGCGAGATGTGTCGTTCGGGCGAAAGCCCGACGCTGGAGACCAGTTGATGTTTTTCCTGCGGCCGACGCCGGGTGCGGCAAATCTCACCGAAAGCTCGACAGAGTTCCTTGGGATGCCGGAGTTTTCTGTTCCTGGTGGGTTTCATTCGAACGCGGTCAGCCTTGTGTTGAGCGTTCCGAATGCAGGGGCGGAAATCCGGTACACCCTTGACGGGTCGGAACCGAACGAATCGTCTCCGCTTTACACTGCGCCCCTGCAGTTGACGAACCGGGCGGGGACGAAAAATGATCTCTCACTGATACCAACGGTGCCCGGCGGGCCGACGCCGGCGGGCGAAGTGTTCAAGGGCTGGGTTGTCCGCGCGCGCGCTTTCAAGACAGGCGCGCTGCCCAGCTCGATCGTCACGCGCACCTTCTGGATAGACATCAAGGGGCGCGCTCGTTACACGTTGCCGGTGGTTTCGATTGCGACCGACAGGTCGAACTTCTTTGATCCTGACATTGGGATTTACGTGCCCGGAAACGCGCCCGGCGGCAACTATTCGCAGCGCGGGCCGGAATGGGAACGGCCGATCCACATTGAACTTTACGAAACGAACAATGTTCAAGCGTTTGCCCAGGAAGCCGATGCCAAGATTCACGGCAACACGTCCCAAGGTTTTCCAATAAAGGGCCTTGATATTGACGGCACTGGTGGCCGTGGCCGCAAGCCGTTCAAGTACAAACTGTTCCCGGGCAGGAATCGCACTGAGTTCGAGCATTTTTTGCTTCGTCCTACAGGGCACGATCAACCGTACGCTTTTATGCGTGACGAACTACAGCAATCTTTGGCTGCTGAAATCGGGGCTGAAACCCAGGCGGCACGCCCGTGCATCGTGTTTATCAACGGTGAGTATTGGGGGTTGCATTACCTGAAGGAAAAGGAAGACGTCGAGTTCATTTCATGGCACGCCGATCATCCTGCTGATGACATTGATTATCTGGAGGGGTACGCTTCGGCCAAAGCCGGCGATGCGCTTCATTATAACGCGATGATTGCGTACGTGGGTGAACACGACCTTTCACAGCCCGAAGCCTATGCGCATGTCCAGAGTCTCATGGACGTGCCGGACTATATCGATTACAAGGCCTGCGAAATCTTCAATTATCGGTGGGACATCGGCAATCACAGGCTGTGGCGCCCGCGGACACCCGAGGGCCGGTGGCGCTGGCTGCAGTTCGACAACGATGTCGGCTGGGGCGGTTTTTGGGCGGAACAACCAGCGTGGGAATTCAACATGCTTGAAGCCGACCTCACGCCGAACGAGTCTCTTCACGGGCACAACAACGAAACGACCACGTTTCTGTTGCGGCGCCTGATGGCAAACGCCGATTTCAAGCGCGATTTTGTCAACAGGTTCGCCGATTTGCTCAACACCACATTTCACCCGTCAAACACTGTGGCCAGAATCAATGAAATGGCTGCTGCGCTTGCACCTGAAATGGCCGAGCATATCCGCAGATGGCGCACTCCATCCTCGGCAGCGGAATGGAACAGCAACGTCGAATACCTCCGAATGTTTGCGATGAACAGGCCCAAGTTTTGCCGGCAACATCTTGCGCAGCGGTTTGGTTTGGGTGAAACCGTTGTGTTGAGCGCGGGCGTTTCCGATACCAACGCAGGTTCACTGAAGGTCAATTCACTTGCCATCAGTGCACCGGCATCTTCGCCATGGTCCGGCACTTATTTCAAGAACCATCCGATTACGCTTGTCGCGCGGCCGCGGTTGGGCTGGAAACTCGCAGGCTGGGAGAACCTGCCCGGTTTGAAGTCAACAAATATAACGCTATTGCTCCAAGGCGACTTTGCGGTGACCGCCGTGTTTGAGCCCGACCCAATGGCCCGGCCGAAGTTTACGAACGCACAGCGTGTGTCTGACAATTCGCTAAGCCTCGACATCCAAGGTTTGCCGGGCGCCGTTTACCGGATGGAAACCATGACAACGCAGGGCAACTGGGAATTGCTCGGGACGGTCGTGACAGACGAACTGGGACGCGCGCAGTGGAAAACGCAGGTTGACCGGGGCACGCAACTTCGGATTTATCGACTCGAACTGGCAGGCATGTAGAAGGCAGCGGTTTGTCAGATGTGAACACGCGCTCTTCCAAAGCGTGAGGGGGCGCAAACACCATCCTGAAGTGAGACCCTACTTGGCCGCTTTCTTGATGTACGCCTGAAGGGTTTGCTCCAACTCGGCTTTCATCTCTTTGTCTGAGGCGGCTTCGACGGCTTTTTTCTGTTGAGCAATTGCCTCGTCTATCTTGCCGCTGTCGGCCAACGCTCTGGCGTACGTGTCAAGGAACGCGGGGTTTTTGCCATCGGACAAATCAAGGGCGGCTTTCGCCAGTTTGACTGCAAGTGGGAAATTGCGTTTTTTGACACGTGAATCTGTCAGAAGCACCCATGCCAGTTCGTTGAGGAGCATTCCCTGTTTGCAGCCGGCAGGGTCTATCTTGGCGGCCAAGTCGGTGAGTTTGGCATCTTCGGCTTTGCCCGTGGCCTCCGACATGTACTGGCTGAACGCGTATTGGAGCCGAACGCTGTTTTTGAAGTCGTCGAGGTCGATGTCCGGAAGCGCCAGTTCTTTTGCGGGCTTCAGAATTGAGTCTGCTTCCTCTTCTGTTTTCCCCGTGAAGACAGCCTGTCGATACTCGCCCATTATCCGGTCGAGCTTGACCAGTTTCGTGGCTTTTTCAGCGTCGAATTTCTCTCCTGGCACAATGCCATCGAGTTCCTTGTCCAACTGCTCGATTTGCTTTGCGAGCTTGTCGGCTTCGGCCTTTTTTGAATCATCGCCTGCGATTTCGTAGAACTGCTCGATCAGTTGCTGTCCTTCGGCGCGTTTGCGTGCGGCGTTGATGTCATGTTTGCCATCGAGGATTGCCTGTATTGTCTGCTCGAGTTCAGCCATTGGATGCCCGTGCCATGCAATGCGGCCCTGCTTGTCAACAACGAACGCGTGTGGAATCCCATTTATCCCGAAAGCGCGCATGTAAGCCGTGAAAGTTTTGCGGTCCTTGTCGGCTGCGACGACGTAGTCCATTTTGTCCCCCATCTTTTGGACGAAGGTTCGGATGACTTCAGGTTTCTCGTCGCTTATGCCGATAAACACCACGCCTTTGTCCCTGAACTTTTTTTGCAGTTCGGTCAGATGCGGGATGCTTGTGCGGCATGGCGGACACCATGTGGCCCAGAACTCTACAACATAAACAGTTTTGTCCTTTCCCTCAGCGAGGTTGACGGGACCGCCTTTTATCCATTCAGCAATCTGGAGCGGTGCGGCGGGATCACCGAGAGTGGCTCCAATCAAAGGAACTGCTCCCAGGAGCAAAGCGAGCGAAACAGCAACTTTTTTCATGAGCATATCGACTTGTTTGCGGGCCGGTTTTCTGCCCTGCGGGCGTAAAGTAATCGCGACGAAAACCTTCGTCAAATGTTGCTCGGTGTTTTGTGTTGAGTTGCGATCGGATGCTGGGGTATAAGAGGCAGAGCCATTTCAGGACCACAATCGCACTGTGTAAACAAGATTTTCATATGAATGGGAAAGACACCCAGCAAGCCCCGGACCCAAGCCCTGAGAATCGAGGGGCATCCATGCCTGCGTCCCCGAATCCGAAGTATGTTCTCAGAATCCGGCGCATCATGGTTCCGATCGATTTTTCCGAGTACTCGGTCAGTGCACTGCGTTATGCAAGGGCGTTCGCGCAACATTTTGGGGCAAGCCTGATCCTGCTTCACGTCAACGAACCGACAGTTTTTCCATCTGAACTTGGCTATGCGCCGATAGCCGCTGAGACCTTGGATCAGCAGCTTCGTGACGACGCACACAACCGGCTGAAAGCGCTCGCCGCCGAATGCGCCTCAGAGGGGCTCAAAGCCGACACCGAAATACGCGTGGGGCGCCCGTTCAACGAGATCGTAACCGCAGCTCAAGAAATGGATGCGGACATGATCATAATCGCCACTCACGGTTTCACCGGCCTGACGCATGTATTGATGGGCAGCACCGCGGAAAGAGTGGTTCGACACGCCCGTTGCCCGGTGCTGGTGGTGCGTGAAAACGAACGCGAATTTGTCGCGCAAGCTGCAGATTCGGGTGACAAGCAATGTCAAGATTAACCCGCATAGTTCGCAGCCCGGCTGAGCCGGAACCAAAGTTGCTCGACGGGCACTGACCGGGGCGTGTGTTCTTAAGCCCTGCGCTGTTGAAAGTTGCAAGTTGAGCGTTGAAACCGCGAAATACTCGGAATAGGCGAAAGACACGTTGTGAAAAACAACGGCGTCGGGAGCGCGGCCGTCCTCGGCCGCATCGACCCGAAGACCGATCGTACACGAGTTTCGGTCACGCAAATCCGGCGCCCGAATATTCACTGATTTGGCTCGTTTGGAGTTGGTGGCATGAATGTCCATTGGTCCGGGTTGGCAGCGGATCGGCCGTAAGACACGTCAGTCTGCTGCGCGCCAAAGACAACGCGATCCAGCACGGCGTTGTAATTCGCGTCGGTGTCGGCCAGGAACAACTCTTCGCCGGATTTCGAGAGCTTGAAGCTGGCGTGGAGGCCTGGCGTCTCAGAACCGTTTTCGTCGGCCCATACGATCAGATAACCGTCTGGCGGGATTCTTGTGCCGGGTGGGAATTGCCACTTTCGGGGGTTGTTTGGCTCGTCGCTGAGGTAACGCCCGCTCATGTCTATCTCATGGTCGGTGAGATTGTGGAGTTCAATCCAATCGTCAAACTCGCCTTGTGGGTCGGCAAAGGCGGTTTGGTTGTCAGCCATGATTTCGTTTATGATGACCGGCGTTGAAGGGGCGGTTAAGAGAGCGACGCGGTACGACCATGTTTGCTGCTCGGCTCGTGGGGGCGAGAAAGAAGCGGTTTTTGAACTGTTCCCGGACCTTGCTTCGATGTAGAAGCGCACTTTTGTGCCTGGCGGGTAGTCGGCAGTTTGAGCGCCGAAAATGCCGTCTCCGGCCACGCCATCCCCGTGGGCGCCGTCATCGAACATCTGCGCACAACTGAACTTTCCGTAAGGCTTCCCGCGGTGATACAACCAAACCGAGTCTATTCCGTCACTGCCATTTGGGACGACGTGGGCTGTTACGAATGGGACCTGGCCCGGGGCAACACTCGGTGCGGGTGCACAAACAGCAACTATACTTGGCGGCGCAAGCTTCAGTTCGGCGTGGTTGGTGAGGTACTTGTATCTGTTGGTTATGAAACTGCGCAGAGAATTGAGGTCATTTGTGTAAGTGGCCATTGACGTGTAGCCTTTCTTGGGGTCTGCAGCGATGGCAGCAACGCTTACCGCCACGAACCTGTCGATGAGCGCATTCATGGTCGGCGGGTTAAAATACTCATCAATCACAGTTCGCATATGAGCGATGTAACGCTGGCGAAGTTCGGGAATTGACAGCAAGCGGTTTATGAGCGGGCGATTTGAATCTCCCAAGCCCCGGACCGGTGACAACGACGCGTCGCCCTGGACAAAAGATTCGTTGCCGTCATGCTCGACAGGATGAATCCGGCCGCTTTCCGGTTCATAGTAGAACATGTAATCCGCGCCTTTGTTCCAATAACTGTCGTCATCGGCAAAGATGTTTTCCAGAGCGAAAAACCAGAGCCACCGGTCAACGGCGAGCACGTCTTCGGCCTTTTCACGGAGCTGGTTTGTGGGTGTGGTGTTTAAGACATAAATTGCGTTGATGAGCCTTGGCCATGCGTTGGTGTTGTAATCTGACTTGAGCTCGTATTTGTTCGTATAGGTGGAGATGTTTGTGTTGCCGAGGTAGGTCAACGCCGAGGCTCCGCTGCTGAATCCACCGCCGGGGCCGCCTCCGCCAGCCATGTTCGGCGCGCGCCATCTGTCACCGGAGCTGCCCGGGCAGTATTCGCGGATGAGCCGTCCGTCCTGCTGCTGAACACACGAGTACACGCCCCAATTGGCCCCGTTTATGTAAAGCTGGGCAAGGCAGGCTGCGGGACAGATCGTGTAGTTTCGCATGACATTGAAGTAGAGTGATTCGCGCATGATGGTTTCGTCGCCGTATGCATTGTTCAAATTGATTGTGTCATAGCCCATGAGGTCCTGGCCGGGGACGGTGAAGTCCGTTTCGATGTTGATCGATTTCTTGACTGGCGCGCTGCCGCCCATGCCGGTGTAGGAAGTGTTGCCGCGATAACGCGCGCCAACACCGACATTTTCCGCGCCGTTATCAAGGGCTAGCAACGAGCAGTAAGCGTCGGTTTCCTTCGTGCGGCCGTCGGCCAACTGCGTCTGCCAGTTGGCCTGGGTAAACGTCAGGCTGAATGTGCGCAGCAGCGTTGGGTCAAAGAGCCCGCCCGTCTTAAGCGCACGATAGAAAGTCATCCTTTGAGACGCTGTGCCGATGGTCCGGATCGGTGCTTTTGCACCGCCCGACAACAACGTGCGGACATTTGTCAGCGTGATCCAGTTCACAAGGTCTGTTGAAGACTGGATGTGCCAGTCAACATCAGGATCACCACGGACCTGGGCCAGCAGATTCGTTTCGGCGAGAAAGACACGAATTGCTCCATTCTCGGCAAGAACGTCGGTCGAAAGCATCATGCCCACGGCGGCAGTGATGACCGCGATGAGCGCGATTGTTGTTCCGTGGATCGTACCCATAAATTGTTTACGCCCTTGATTCATGCCCGTCCGGCCGATGGAATCGGCTGTATTCATTCCTGGAAATCAGCTTGAGCGGCTGCACTGGAAGGCGTGCGTCACGGCCTTTCTGCGTTGTTCTTTTTCATCGAGAAAGATTCTTGATCGCTTCGTGATTCAACAGGAACGCTCTGCGTTGCTCGACAAAGCTTTTCAAACTTGTTGTGGCGCCTGTGCCAACGTCCGTTGCTTCGTTCTCCGACAGGCTCTTTTCGAAATCCTCGTAACTGTCGAGTTTCTTCGTATCGAGCTTCACGTCTTCCGCGATCAGGTCATGATACTTCTTCGCCAGAGGCCCAAGACGGTTCCAGTCCAGCCATTTTTCGGCCATGTCCCGCACGTAAGCAAGGTAACGCGCACGCAATGCCGGCACCGCGAGCAATCTCGAACACAAGGGTTTGTTCGGATCGTTGACGGCCACCAAGGGATCAAGGTTTGCGCCGCCGCCTCCGGGTCCGAACCCGGGGCCACCGGGCCCAAAACCACGCCCGCCAGGTCCGCCTTGTCCTCTGAATCCGCGTTGGGCGTCGCCCCGTGGTCCGGCCCCGAAACCCGGCTGTGGCATGACTGAAGACAAGCCGTTTCGGAGATTCTCTTCGTTGAGTTTTCCTGTCTTTGCGGTGTCCCACTCGTCAAACCATTTTGCAAAGACCTCAGCCAGCTCTGGCCCGGACAATGAATCGTCCTTGTTGGCATCTAGGGTGGCAAACAGTCCCGGAGCCATAAAGCGAGCAGGACCGAACTCGCCCCGTGCGCCGCCTCTTCCACCATGGGTGCCAGGCGGGCCGAATCCAGCCTGCGGCTGTGGGGCTGGCAAGACTTCCGCAAAATTGTCGGTGAATCGCTGCTGTGTCAGGCTGCCCTTCTTTTCCTTGTCCAGCTTGTCGAACCATGCGCCTGCGAGAGCGATGAACTCCTCTTTGGAAAGCTGACCGTCGTTGTTCGAGTCGGCCTGGCTTAGAATCTGTTGGGCAAGGAGCATTCCCGGGCCAAAACCTCGCGGTCCACCGGGTCCGAATGGTCCGCCTGGTCCGCCTGGTCCTTTGCGAGTGGGAAACGATTCATTGGCGTCGTAAGGGATTATGTGGAAACGCCCGCGATCGTCCTTGTAGAGATTGTAATCGCTGGCGCGGGCGTAGTAGGCGTCCCCGCTGGCGATTACGTTTTCCCATGCGAGGAATCGCAGTGCAGCGTCGATATCAAGCAACGGGTTTAGAGCGTCTTCGAGCTGATCGAGCGGTGTCTGGGTCAGGACCTTGCAGAGGTTGACGAGTTCGGCCCATGCCTTGGGATCATCCTTTGATTTGATTTCGTAAATTCTTCTGTATGCGGATGGGTCTTCCATGCAATTCAGCCCGCCGCGGCCGTTTGGGCTTCCGGGGACTTTCCAACGGGCGCCTTTTGTAGTGCCGAACCAATCTCTGACAAAATCCTTGTTGAAGAACTGCTGGTTCACATAGACGCCCCACGACTCGCCGTTGATGACGAGCCTGACATGATTTGCTTTTGGGGCGGGCATGTAATCACGGGCGATTTCGAGAGCGAGCACTGTTCTCAGGAACGATGGGTCTTCGTGGGAATTCAGCAGAAGCAGTTTCCTGTAGCCGCCAAGATTTTGGTCGCGGTGAATGAAATCCAGCGTCAGCACAATCGAGCGTTTGCTCCCATCAGGCACTCCCATGAACGAGGATGTGCCGTGATAATGAACGCCCACATCGCGATAGGTTTTTCCGTCCACGACAAGGCGCGCGGGCACCTGCACATCGGTGTTTTTGAAATCGGCCAATTCCTGTTCCCAATCGGCGTTCTCAAATTCGAGGAACAAGGTCCGCAACACATCCGGTGAGTAGAGGGGAGCATCGGCGTACCATTTGACTTCATCCGGAGAAAGCGAGATTCCCTTTTTGGGCTGAGCCTGTTCTTGTCGCTGACCGAACGGTCCGAATCCCCGTGGACCTCTGCCAGGTCCGCCGAATCGGCGGCCGGCGCCTTGGTTTGCCAAGTACTCCCGGGCGGTCTTTCGTTCTTCGGCATTAAGCCAGCCGTTCCCATCCTTGTCGAACATTTCCACCAGCTTGATTTCCTGATTCATGCCTGGCCCGCCGAAACCGCCTGGCCCCGGCGGTCCTATTGGCCCTCCTGGTCTGCCACCGCCAAAACCGCCCGGTCCGAACGGCGGTGGACCGCCGAATCCGCTGTCATCGGCGGGTGGGGTACTGCTGGAGGGCCGGGCGGTGTTGTCGGGTGGGTTTAAGTTGACGGTTGTTTGTGCAAATATGACTGTCGCTCCTGCGAATGCACTGAGCAGAAAACCGAGCGTGCAACAACGCAGGAAGAATCTCGCGTACCAGGGAATTCCAGAAGTTGAAATCGAAACGCGATGTACGGCGCGAGCGGTCCAAATTGGGCCAAGACGTGGCAGCGCGTTATCGCCCGGGCGACCCTCCGGGCGGGTTTGTGGCCCAAGCTTGCGTCGGCTGCGTGGTCTGCAAACGAGATTCATCAACCATGATGACACGCCGGGATGGATTGCGTTACGCCGTGTGGGGAGCAGTTCTGAGAAAGTCTGTATGCGACAGAGTTACTCCCGCGAGCGCGTGGTGACAGAGCAGGAAAATCGAAGGGCAAGAAAATGGTTGGCAAAAAACGGGTGGCAGAAAGATCATTGGCAGAAACATCGGGGGCAGAAATACTGGTGGCAGGAAAATTGTTGGCAGAAAAATGTGGTTGGGGCGGATGTTAGCCCGCATGTTTCCCGGCCCGACGTAGCTGACAGTCCGAGGTGGGCGTAGGAGTCGGCGCTGCATGTCGGGCAGCTTTGGTTTCGGCTAGGCCGGGCTGCATTGTTATATTGAAGAATCATTCATGCTCGCGAAGATTCTCACGCTGCGAGTGTGGTCAGTTTCTGTGTGTCTGGTTCTCTGGCCATCAGGAGGGCGGTCACAACAGCACGGTCTTTTGGGGGATGCCGATATGGGGACAGGCACGTTGTTTGGGCATCCGTGTCATCCGCGCCATCCGCGGTCAAACAGCTCAAACGAGCACAAGATCGAGTCGATCGACCACGGATGACACGGATGCCCCGGATATCCAAGGCTTGTCATTGTGCTGATCCCATCGAGTGTAACTGTGTGTCTCTTTTCTGAATTTGGGCGGGGAATGCGATATGGGGACAGACACTGATTGCGCGTGAAGACAAAGCGGCAGCAAGCTGCCGCACTCCAAGCGCTTCGCGCCTACCAACGCCCACTCCATCAGCGGCAGCGCGCGAGAAACCATCGGGATCAGCGGCCAGATCGAATGAGGCCATATGGGGACAGACATGCAGTTGGCTTGGAGTGCCGCAGGTCGCTCCTTGGCGCAGGCGCAAACCGCTGGGGTACCACAATCAGGACCAGAAAGCTTTCGGTTTTCCGC
>JARYMD010000127.1 GCA_029907285.1 Verrucomicrobiota bacterium
TGCCAGCTTCCTCTACATAGTGATGTCCGTCGCCATCCTTGCGGCATCCTCACCATGGGGACGTGGCGGGCGGATCGATTTGTCATGGGTTCTTGGGGGACGCGCAGTGTTTCTCGGACTGTCTTGTGTGGTTGGTCTGCTCCCGTTGAGGTCGGGTCTGAGCCGATTGGCAAAGTTCGAGCTTTGAAGGACCTGGATGCAAGTTCTGGCTGCGCTCCGCACCGAAATATGCGGGCTAAATCTTTACAGCCGGAGACCGGGTGTTACAGTGCGGTCATGGCACTGCCAATTGATGAAGCTGATTTTATCGACCGCGAAGTTCACGGCCTTCGCGAACCAGCGGGCAATCCGCAGCCTGCTGCCGCGCCGCGCCCCCCAACGAGGGAAGAACTGGCCGCCAAGGTAAGCGAAGCGCAACACCGGATCGCAGAACTGAAGCGCGCACAAGAGGAACTCGAACGCGAACGCTCCGCGCTCGAAGAAGCGCGGCGCCGCAGAGCCGAGTTTGAATCCGGCCGCGCCGAAGTCATTGACCAGTTAACCCGGGGCATAGGATTGCTGGAAAAGGCCGAGTTCGAAGCCCGCAAGAGCGCCGAAGGCATGGCACGAACGCTGGCGGCTTTCAAAGAAGCACTCACGCAGGTCGAGGCAATAAAGGAAGAAACATGGACGCTCGAGAATTGGAACACCGAGCTGACACGCGCTCTGACCACGGTCGAAAACGCGCGCATGGAAATGAATTCTGCCAGGCTCAAATGGCCCCTGCTCGATGGCGTTGACGCCACCGCAAGGGAACCAAAAGCTGAAACTGATGCGGCCAACGCGCCCGCTGACCTCCTGAGAGCACACACTTTCGGTGAGCTGTGCAAACTTGGATTCGCACTCACGTGGCCCCTGGCTTTGGTGATGCTGCTGGCTTTTGCCGCCCTTGTCTTCGTTCAACTCAACAGGTGACAACCAATCAAATGGCCCTGCTTCAACCTGCTTGAACTTTCGGCTGTCGTGCTCCGGCGATGAATCCGTTCCAAAGAAAACCTGATCCGATTGCGCTGCGCGAGCGGGCACTCAAAGCTCGAATTCAAGAATTGGAAACACAAATACAGCAGCTCCGACAACGAATCACAGAAGAACAATCGCAGCCAAAGCTCCGGTCCACCGCCGCAGCGCGTCGGCCTGTCCAAACGCCCCAGCCCAACCGCGGCCGTGAACCAAGGTTCGAGGATGTTGATCACGAAAAGGTTCAACAGCTCGAAGAGAACCTCAACGATCCGGCGCGTTACAACGAACTGGGCCTCCGCAAGTACGATCCGTTCGCAGGACTCCGCCGCTGGCTCAAAAAGATCAAGGGCGAACCCAAACCGGCCAGCCCAAAACTGGTCAACTACCTTGCCGCCGGCAGCATCCACGGACTGAAACCGCTCAGATACGAAAAACGCGTCGCACGAAACTGGTTTCTCGCCCTGTGCGCGTTTTTCATCCTCATGCTCTGGGGATTGATCTATTTCTACTTCCGAGTCAGATGAGCACATGGACCTGCAAGATCAACACGCCGGTCGGTGAGTTTGCCGCCAAGTTCACGGCTGCCGGCCTTTGCGAACTTCGGTTTCCCCGTCAACAGCGCGGTGCAACGACTCGCTCGACCGCGCCTCTTCAGGCCATCGCGCCTCGAAAGATCAAAGGTTGGACAAATGCAACCCGGCGCGCAGTACTGTCGATACTTTCCGGAAAAACCCCAGACACACTCCCGCCGCTTGACCTGTCCAACGGCACCCGCTTCCAACGCAAGGTTTGGATGGCGATTGCCGAGATTCCGCCGGGGCAAACCCGCACTTATTCGCAGTTGGCCGCTCGAATCGGGCACCCAAAAGCCTCCCGAGCGGTCGGGCAAGCTTGCGGCGCAAACCCGATCCCGTTGCTCATCCCATGTCATCGTGTCTTGCCCGCGACCGGCGGTTGGGGAGGTTTCTCCGCGGGTGCAAGGTGGAAAAGGCTCCTGCTCGAGCGCGAAAGCGCAACCCCTGGTTGGCGCCGGGTTAGCGAGGCTCCGCGTCAGACCGACCATGCGTGCGGCGTCGGCAAGCCGGTTGCGGCTGTGCGGTGGTGTTTGTGTGATTGCGCGCCGATGCGAAACGAATTATTTGCATGTCGAGCCAACGGGGTGTAGTATTTGGCCTTTAAAACGTCTGTGAAAATCCTGCTTGTTTACCCTAAAACTCCAGACACGTTCTGGAGCTTTAAACACGTTTTGCGATTGGTATCGAAGGGCGCCGCGCTTCCTCCGCTTGGCTTGTTGACGATAGCGGCACTGCTCCCGCGGCGATGGGAATTGCGGCTGGTCGATCTCAATGTCCGGAAACTCCGCGACGAAGATGTGCAATGGGCTGACTACATAATGATCAGCGCCATGCTCATACAACAAGAGTCGGTCCGCTCAATCGTCCAGCAATGCAAGAAATGGAAGAAACCGGTCATTGGCGGCGGCCCGTTGTTCACCACCAGCCACACCGCGTTCCCCGAAGTGGAGCACGTCGTGATCGGCGAAGCCGAAGAGCTCATGCCGCGCCTGATATCGGACATCGAGGCCGGGCAACTGGAAAAGGTTTACCGGAGCGACAAACGCCCTGATATCACAAAATCGCCGGTGCCACGCTGGGACCTGATAAATGTCCGCGATTACGTTACCATGGCTGTTCAGTTCTCGCGCGGGTGCCCGTTCGATTGCGAGTTTTGCGACATTATCATAATGAACGGCCGAGTCCCGCGCACCAAGACGCCCGACCAGCTTATTGCTGAGCTGGATGCGCTGAGAAAGCATGGCTGGCGTCATACGGTGTTCATTGTGGACGACAATTTCATCGGCAATCGTAAACACACCAGGGCGCTTCTTGAAAGGATCATCGAATGGCGCCGCGAAACACGTGCCCCGTTCAGCTTCATCACCGAAGCTTCAGTGAACCTCGCCGATGACCCCGAGCTTTGCCATTTGATGGTCGAAGCAGGATTCAAACGCGTGTTTGTGGGGATTGAAACCCCGGTCGATGAATCGCTCGGCGAATGCCGGAAACACCAAAACCAGCGCCGTGACCTTTCAGAAGCCGTGCGAACGCTGCAGCGCAGCGGGCTCGAGGTGATGGGGGGATTCATCGTGGGTTTTGACCATGACCCGCACGATATTTTCAAACGCCAGTTCGAGTTCATTCAGAAATCCGGCGTCGTGACCGCGATGGTTGGACTGCTGCAGGCGCTTCCGCAGACCCGGCTTTACCAGCGGCTCGCGCGCGAAGGACGGCTTCTCGCCAACAGCACGGGAAACAACACCGCCAGCGCCCTCAATTTCAAGACCCGCATCAACAGAGAAGAGTTGATCCGCGGCTACCGCGAGCTCATGCGCCGGCTTTACGAGCCGGGAGCATATTACGACCGCATCCTGACATTTTTGCGTGAACATCAACCACGCGGCCCGGTTTGCCCGCCGTCGTGGAGCGACATCAAGGCTTTCTTCAAGTCGTTCTGGTTCCTTGGCGTTTGGCATCGCGGCCGGCGCGCGTTCTGGCGTTTCTTTTTGAAGACGCTTGTTGAGCGTCCGCGTCAATTCCGCGAAGGCATGGAGCTGGCAATCATGGGCTATCATTATCGGCGAGTGGCCGAGGAGCTGTAGCCAAGAGCCCGCATATTTCCCAGCCCGGCGTGGTTGAAGGTCCAGGGAGCAAGAGCCGGGGGCGTTGCCTGCCAGACAACTTTGGTTCCGGCTATGCCGGGCTTGGAAATATGCGGGCTATGCTGCACAAAGTTTGGGAGGGTGAAAATGCAGCTTGCCAATTCCATTCTGAGCGGACTTGAATATGGCCGATGGGACTTCGCAAGTTCTTCGTGTTATTCGGGCTGATCGCAGGCGGTGTCATTGTCCTTTTGGGGTTGGTCGCGGGGGGACTGTATTTGTACCTGAACCCAAAGGTCACCAGACAAGACGGGATCGTGTACACGCAGCGGCATGGACAAGACCTTACGTTCGGCATCGTTCGTCCGCGCCGCCCGAATGGTCTTGGCGTGCTTGTCATGGTAAGCGGCGGTTGGAAGTCACAGAAAGGGCCTTTCCCGACATGGCTGGCGGCGCCTTTGCTGCGACGCGGTTACACGATCTTTGCGGTTTCGCATTTGTCACAACCCGAAGCCACGGTGATGGAAATCGTCGAGGACGTTAATCGTGCGGTGAGGTTCATCAGACACCACGCTCGTGAATACGGAATTGATCCGGATCGACTGGGCGTGACCGGCGGGAGCGCGGGCGGGCATCTGAGTCTGATGTTGGCGACGCGCGGCGGCCCGGGAAAACCCGACGCACCAGACCCGATCGAACGCGCGAGCAGTGCAGTGCAAGCAGTGGCGATATTCTTTCCCGCAACGGACCTGTTGAATCTTGGTGATTCGACGGAGAACCTGCACGACGGCGGGCCGCCAAAAAGCTTTGTGAAAGCGTTTGGCCCGCAATCGACAAACCGCGAAGCATGGGCAGTTATCGGACGCGAAATGTCACCCATATACCACGTCAAATCGAACATGCCGCCGGTGCTGATCATTCACGGCAGTGCCGACACGCTTACGCCATTGGACCAATCTGAGCGGTTCCGGGCAGCAGCGCTGAACGCCGGCGCACAGGTCGAACTGGTCGTCCGAAAAGGCAAGAAACACGGATGGCTGACCATGGTGTTCGACGAACGGTTGATGGCCGATTGGTTTGACCGGCACTTGCGGAAAGGTGTCTCGCGCTGAAGTCATTCAGCATGTGCCACCCGCCTGACAAGCGCGTTAATGATTTGCGAGTGACGGCGGCTTTGTCGTGATGGTTTCACCCCGCGCTCGCCCGAGAGAGCGGCGTGTGCGCTCTGAGAACCACATGAGAATCTTCCGCCTAAAGGCGTGACTCTAACAGCCGCGGGCATGGCATCGCCCAAAGAGGGCAACCGATCGCCGTTAGGGTTCCGCGTTTACGCGGAAGAATAATGAGCCTGGCACTTTATTTGCATCCGTGTTGGCTGTGCGTGGCTGGCGGGGGGGCACGTACTGAATCAATTCGTTTGCTGGCGCATTCGGTTACCAATGTTGCAAGTGGCCGCAGGGCGGCCACCTTTAGCGAGGCGAACAAATCACCGAGAGCGGCGAGTACCAGTTGGACATTATGGCGCCGCATGACGGTCGGTCTGAGGCGGAGGCTCGCCAAGGCTGTTGCATTCCTGCGTTGAACTGAGGAGGAAAAGGGAGCACACTGCAACGGTGAACCGCAAGGCACCAACGTTGGTTCTTCTTCTGCGCGTCGCTCTGGCATGGTCGGGGACGGTCATCTTGTCTGGCTCTGAATCGGCATCGTCTGCGGATGCCAGTGAGGCGGCATCAGAAGAAGCGCGCGCCACAAATCATGTATTGCTTCTTCCCGGCAATGGCGGATTTGCCGAGCTTCCCATTGAACCGTTCAGGGGGCTTACGAACGCGACGATCGAATGCTGGGTGCGCTGGGATGAATTGGTCAGTGCGAGGCATGCGTTCAACTTTGGAGAGGCCTTGCGGGGCATGCGCGGCGTTCGGCGGGTGTTCAATTATGGGAGCCCATGGCGTGATGTCAGCATTCTGAGCATGGAAGGGAACGGTCTTGGGCTGGTGGTTGCGGACGAGAAACGAAATCTGAACTGGCTGCGCGTGCCGGACGTGCTGATGGGGGGCGAATGGTGTCACATCGCTGCAGTCATAGGCAACGGCGAGATGCAAGTTTACTTGAATGGTTTTCCGCTGCGGCCACCGCAGAAGTGCACCGGGAGCTTCGCCACGGCTGACTCGAACGGGCGCTGTTACCTCGGGAAGTCTGTCACGGAATCAGACTCCGAACCCACCATGGCCGGTGCAATCGACGAGTTCAGGGTGTGGAACCATCTGCGCGGACCGGATGCCATTCGCCGGGACATGTTCCGCAGAGTGCAAGAGAGCGAGCCGGGCCTTGTCTGGTTCGCGGATTTCGAGCCTGAGCCGGAGGAAACTGATGGCACTTTGAAAGGGGTCAAGTTGGAAGGCGGCGCGCGCCTGGTTGTCGAAAACTTGCCCAAGCCGGAAGAATTGCGTCAGGCGCCGCCCAGATTCGGCCCTCGAATGGCGCCGGGCGGTCCCGGGGGTCCGGGTGGGTTTGGCGGTTCAGGATGGCGTGGGCGTTCGCCGCCGCTCGGTTTTCTGACCGGTCTGCTGAGTGCGTTTTGCGTGATGCACGCTCTGCTGTTCGCGTTCCAGCCGGCCGCACGCAATCACCTTTATTTTGCCCTGATCAGCGGTTTGGCAGCCGGAATGACGTGGCCCGGGTCAGAAAGAAGCGGCATAGGGATACACTGGCTGGCTTTGCTTGCGGTGCTGACCCTGCGCCTTTTTCAGTCGCTGTTTGAGCCGGAGGACTCAGAACCCAGGGAAAAAGGCGGGGAACCCGGCCGGGAATCCGGCGAAGAATCCGGTCGGAGTCTGTACAGGCATTTCGTTGGTTCGGGTCATCGCCGTTTTCGCACGATGGTGTTGGGCGCGTTGATCGTGTGCGCAGTGGGGGTGATTGACAAGAACGTGATGTCGCTCGGGGTGGCGATGGAAGTGGCGCGGTTAATTGCCCTTGTCATATTGATCCGAGCCGCGCTGCTTATTTTGCGGATTGCCTGGGGTTCATGGCGGCAGAAACGGGAGGGCGCGCGCCTGATTGGTTTGGGCCTTGGCGCACTGCTGGTCCTGTCAGAGATTCCAGCACCGATCCCGCGGATCGGCGGGCTGACATTTGGCCAACTTGGCGTGGTGATCTTTTTCTGCGCGATGTCAGTTCACCTTGCGAAAACTTTTGCCATGGCAAATCGGCGGCTTGCCCTCCAAGCTGCAGAATTAAACGAATCGAATGCGCGCCTCAGACAAGCCAATGAGGCTATCGAACAACAGAAACACGATCTTGCCGAAGCCAAAGCCGCCGCCGAAGCGGCAAACGAGGCCAAGTCAAGGTTTCTTGCGAGCGTGTCGCACGAACTGCGCACGCCGCTGAACGCAATCATCGGCTACAGCGAAATGCTGCAGGAAATCGCAGCCGAGGATGGCAGCCACCAGTACCTGAGCGACCTGCAGAAGATTCACGCCGCCGCACATCATCAGTTGACGCTCATAAACGACATTCTGGATTTGTCGAAAGTCGAAGCCGGAAAGATGACGGTGTTGGCCGAGGAATTCGACGTAGCCGAACTTGTAAACGACGTTGTTTCCACCGTTCAGCCGTTGATCGCGAAAGGCGAAGCCAGATTGTCTGTGCATTGCGAGAAGGATGCCGGCCGAATGTGTTCGGACCCGACGAAAGTGCGGCAGATACTGTTCAATCTGCTCAGCAACGCCGCGAAGTTCACGCCCCGGGGCCAAATCGAAGTCCGGGTTGCCCGGCTCAGCACCGGTGCCGCGGAAACCGGCGCAGTGACTTCGGGCGCTTTGGAACACGGCGAGAAAGCACTGTCGCGCCCGGAGGAGCACAATGGCGGCGCCGGCAAAAGTGGCGGTGATCAGATCGTGTTCGTGGTTTCAGACACCGGCATTGGGATGACACAAGAACAGGTCAAGTGTCTCTTCCAGCCTTTTGCGCAGGTCGATGTGGCGGCCGCCAGAAAACACGGTGGGACAGGTCTTGGCCTGGCGCTTGTGAAGCGGTTTTGTGATCTCCTCGGCGGCGAGGTCAGCGTCGAAACTGAGCCCGGCAAAGGGTCCACATTCACAGTGAAACTCCCGGCACAACTCAAGCTGTGCCGGGAAGAAGCACCGTTGGCGGTCACAGCCAAACCACCGGTGATTGTCCAGGCGCAAGGCAGGAGCGGAGAAACCTCGCCGCTAGTGCTTGTAATTGATGATGACCCTTCAGCGCGCGATCTGCTCGAGCGGGCGCTTCGCCGCGACGGTTTTGATGTTGTCACCGCCGCAGACGGGCTCGACGGAGTGCGCTTGCTGGAACGGATCAGGCCCGCGGTCATTACGCTCGATGTGATCATGCCTCCGCCCGACGGCTGGGCCGTGCTCACCATGCTCAAGAGCAATCCGGCCACCGCTGATATCCCCGTGGTGATGGCCACCGTGGTTGATCAGCAAAACATCGCGTTCGCTCTGGGCGCAGACGAGTACCTGATCAAGCCGATTGATCGCGACCGCCTCAGCAAAGTCACGGCCCGGTTTCGCGTCCAAACCAAAAAACGCCGGGTGTTGATCGTTGAAGACGACGCTGCCACTCGAGATTGGCTGAAGCGCGCCCTTGAACGAGAGGGATGGGAAGTCATCGAGGCGGTCAACGGACGTCCTGCTGTCGAGCTTGCGAAAACCACAACGCCGGACCTGATTCTGTTGGATTTGTTGATGCCGGAGATGGACGGTTTCGAGTTTCTCGATGTCATTCGGCGTGACGCCGGTCAGACGCGCGTGCCGGTGATCGTGCTCACCGCCAAAGAGCTCACCGAAGACGAGAGAAAACGGCTGACCGGCTGCGTGAACCGCATTTTGCGCAAAGGCGGTCTGTCGCCGACCGACCTGATTCGTGAGATTCGTGCCGTGCTGCGAACTGTCCTCAGCCAGCCGTGATTTATAAGCGGCGCGTCCCGCCCTGCATGAAACCGTGCATGAGACGATCATGCTTGCAGATTCGGCACAAGATAGGTTAGGGATGCCGCCGACATGATCAAAGGACTCATCGACTGGTACCTGCAATCGCTTGATGCGGGCGGGTATCCCCTGATCGCTTTGTTGATGGCAATCGAAAGCTCGATTGTTCCGTTGCCGAGCGAGCTTGTGATTCCGCCTGCGGCCATGATGGCCCACAAACAGGGGAACCTCAGCATGGCCGGCATCGTCATCGCAGGAGCAATCGGGTCATGGATCGGCGCAACGGCGATGTATTGGGCGTCGCGGCTGGCGGGCCGGCCCCTTGTGCTGCGTTACGGCAAGTATTTTTTTGTGCCCGAGCACAAGGTGATCGCCGCTGAACTGTGGGCCAACAGATTCGGGTCGCCGGGCATTTTCATCGCGCGGCTTCTGCCCGTCGTTCGGCATTTGATCGGAATCCCGGCGGGGATTGTCCGAATGAACTACCGGCTGTTCTCGATATTCACTCTGTTGGGATCGACTCTCTGGTGTGCTGTGCTTTGCTGGGTCGGCGTGATGGCGGGCAAGGACGAACGGCTGTTGCGAGGCGAGCTGCATCGAGTGACCCTGTGGCTGGTTGGCGCACTGGTTGTGCTCGGGTTGATGTATTATTTTCTGGTCCACCGTTTCATGAGGCCGCGCGCGGAATCGCAAAACCAGGGAGCCGCCAAAGCCAAATAAGATGAAACCTTCCCCGGCCGCAGATTGTTCTGCCGGGTCAATTCGTGTGATTGATACTCATGTACGATCGGCCGTCCGATTGATGCGGCCGAGGACGGCCGCGCTCCCGGTGCCGTTGTTTTCTCCAACGCGCTGCGTCTGCACGGAAATGACCAGTCAACCTAATCCGCGAATCTCACCGGCGGGGCGATTCCGGTTTGTTCGGCTGGTCACCCGTTGAGCTTTCCGGGTCGGCCGGATTTGCCAGTCGCTGGCGCTCGGCAATCTTTGCGAACGGGTAATAGACAGCCATCGCAATGCCAATCGAGCACACCGCCCACACCGCCGCTTTCCAGTCGCCCCCGGTCACAAGGTAATGGCCAATTATGGGTGGGGTCGTCCACGGAACATTCACAAAGGGCCGATGAATGATGTTCCAATGCATCAGCAGGTACGTGCCGGTCGTCAAAACCAGCGCGTTTAGAATGTACGGAATCATCAGGACCGGATTGAGCACTATCGGAAACCCGAAAAAGATCGGCTCATTAATGCCGAAAATTTGCGTTGGAAGAGACAATCGGCTGACCTTCCGATAGCCGGGGTCCTTCGAGTTGAGCATGATCAGCGCAAGCGCGATTGTTGCGCCGGTGCCGCCGACGTTGACGAATATCGTGAAGAACCCCAACGCAGTCACGTATGGCAACGGCTGGCCAGCCATGGCGGCGTTCACATTCTCGGCGAGGTATTGGAGGAAAACCGGTGCCACTATCGCGTCCATCGCATTGTCGCCGTTGATGCCTACCGACCAGAGCAGCGTGACAAGAAACGCATACACCAGAATGCCGGGCAACGTGTTCAGCGCGAATAGCAAAGGCGAGATTGCCGCCTGGACCATGCGGTTGATGTCAACCCCGAGCACAAACCGCAGCAGCCAGAACAAAACCACCAGAACAAACATGGGGACAAGCGACACGAAAGACTCATACACAATCTCAGGCACATTCCGCGGCAGCTTTATGACAAGGTTCTTGTCGGTGAACCACTTCTGGACGCGCACCGTAATGAGTGCGACCAGAATCGCCGTGAACAGCCCTTTTGACTCGAGGCCGTCCATGTCGAACGCGAGATTTTCCAGACGCAGTTGAATCATCAGAAAAACCAATGTTGCCATCGATGCGCTCACGATGGCTTCCTGCCCCAACCGCTTTCCATGATCGTAGGCGATGCTGAAACAGGCGAACACAGCGAGCAGCCCGAACGTGGCTTTGACGGGCACCCTGAGAAAATGCGCCCATGGCTCGATCAGCTTTGCCCAGCCTGAAACGGGGAACTCGGTAACGATAATGAAGAAACCGCCGATGATCGT
>JARYMD010000128.1 GCA_029907285.1 Verrucomicrobiota bacterium
CAGACGACCGGCAGGTCACCCGAAAAGAACTCTCAACGTCCAACGTTCAACGACATAGCGTTCAACAGCGCAGCGTTCGCCAACGTGCGCGGGTAATGAGTCTCTGCCCGCCAGGCGACTTTGGTTCCGGCGACGCCGGGCTGCGGAATATGCGGACCAAAGGATGCTTCTGTTCTTCAGCGCACGGGTTGCGTCTTGTGCTGGTGACCGTGTGCATTCATTGCACTTGATTTGCAGAGCCCGCACAAGCCTGCTAGGGTTTGCAGCGAGATGAGCGAACCCGTTGTTGAAGTGCAACATCTGCGGAAGGAGTTCGACGGCACTGTTGCCGTGGCCGATGTATCCTTTTGCGTCAGACGCGGGGAAATAGTGGGGTTGCTCGGCCCAAACGGTGCCGGCAAGACCACGACATTGCAGGTGTTGCTTGGGTTAACGACGCACACGAGCGGTACCGTGCGCATGTTCGGCAAGGAACTGCGATCGCACCGGGTCGAAATCCTCCAGAGATGCAACTTTTCGTCGGCTTATGCGGCATTGCCGACGAATCTGCGTGTTTGGGAGAATCTTCGCTTGTTTGCAAGGTTGTATGGTGTGCGGGACTCTGCTGCCAAGTTGGGCTTCTTGCTCGAGGTGTTCGAGATCAAGCACTTGAAGGACAAGGTGACGGGACACCTGTCTGCCGGTGAGTCCACACGGGTGAATCTCTGCAAGGCGCTATGCAATGATCCGGAATTGTTGTTGCTGGATGAGCCGACGGCGAGCCTTGACCCGGACATTGCCGACAAAGTGCGGCGGATTCTCCGTCAAATCCAGCGTGAAAAGGGCATCAGCATGGTTTACACGTCGCACAACATGCGCGAGGTCGAGGCGGTGTGCGATCGCGTTGTTTTTCTGCACAAGGGGATGGTCATTGCCGAGGGTACACCTCAACAGATTATCGACCGTTTCCGAGGCAGTTCACTTGAGGAAGTTTTCATCACGGTGGCGAGGAGCGGCGATGTTCTGGACGGAAGCGGGACGGATGCAAGCTCGGGAATCTCACCTGGATGAAGCCATGTGGCTCTCGGGCATGTCAGGCGGTGAGATTTCCGGGCTGCTCGGTCTGAGGCGGAGGTTCGCTGAACGATTGTGCTTTGCGGTTTTTGGGCTCACGGTTGAAATGGAGAATTGCAGGTGATCGTGGAATGAGCTGGACCAGAATCAGCGCGTTGGCGTTGCGTTACACGCTGTTGTACAAGCGAAGCGTGCCGCGGATGATCGAGCTTTTCTTTTGGCCGACGATGGATTTGCTTGTCTGGGGTTATGTCACATTGTATTTGCAGCGGCTTTATGCGACTGCCCAATCGCCGTCGGCCGGGATGGGTACAATCACTTTTCTTCTCGGCGCCATGATTTTCTGGGACATTCTCTATCGCGCGCAACAGGGAGTGACACTGTCGTTTCTGGAAGATGTCTGGACGCGCAATCTGCTGAATGTTTTCGTGGCCCCGATCCGAATCGAAGAATTCATCCTTGCGACTTATCTTGTGGGAACTGTCAGGATCGGGGTGACGGTTGTGGCGCTGACAGGCTTGGCATGGCTGCTATATCAGTTCAATCTGCTGGCAATGGGGTTTGCACTGATTCCCTTGTTCGTAAACCTGCTGTTGATGGGATGGGCAATGGGAATGATCACAACGGGTCTCATCATGAGATGGGGACAAGCCGTCGAGGCATTGGCATGGGGCGTGCCGTTTCTGGTGCAGCCGCTGGCAGCGGTGTTTTACCCCGTCGATGTGCTCCCGCGCTGGGTTCAGCCGATATCGCACGCTCTGCCGGCCACGCACGTGTTTGAGGGCATGCGCCAGGTGCTCGCTGGCGGGCATTTCCCGACCGCGCACTTGCTTTGGGCTTTTGGGTTGAATGCGGCGTATCTTGTCGTGGCAGCATGGTGGTTTCGCAGGATGTACGAGCGGGCGCGCGAGAAAGGACTGCTCGCAAAGCTTGGCACACAGTAGCCAATGCTCATCTGTCCGGATTTGCCGAACTTCGAGATCAGCTCGCATATTCCTTGATCTCTTGAAGACACCCGTTTCGCAGACTGCTCAGGGCACATGATTATATTGGAGAATCGCTCATATTCGCGAAGATTCTCAGGCTGCGAGTTTGGTAACTTTTTCCATGTCCGCTTCCTTGGCCGTCAGCAAGGCGGCTACCACGGTGTGGCCTTGGAAGACGCAAATAGAGTGCCAGGCACTTTATTGCACACACCCTGATTCCGGCTCGCTGGGGACAGCGAGCCCTACCGTGCATGAACTCTTGCATACAGTTTTTCATTTCCGCGTAAACGCGGAACTCTGGCAGCGATCGGTTGTCCTGCATTTCAGGCGATGCCACGCCCGTGGCCGTTAGAGTCCCGCCTTTAGGCGGAACAGTTTCGTGAAACTGAGCATGAGCACTGTTCAGTGAACTGCCTGTGTCCCGCGTAAACGCGGAACTCTGAGAGCGATGGGTTGTCCCGCGTTTTGAGCGATGCCACGCCTGCTGCGGTTTGACATCGGCCCCGATTGGATACACATGTACATGCATGACTCATGTGGGCGTCAACGATAAGCCGGACGCCGAAAAGCGCATCACGGTATCCGAATTCTCCATTTCGGGAATGACATGCCAGAACTGCGCCCGGCGCGCCGCACAAGCGATTCAATCGGTCGCCGGCGTTGAGTCTGTCACCGTTGATCTGGCTGCCGGCGCGGCAACCGTGCGCTGGCTGCCCGGGGCATCACCAGAGCACAATGCTGTGGTTGAAACGGTGCGGCGCACCGGTTTTTCGGCAAGATTGCGTGGCCCAGGCCGGGCGGGTGCCGAAACAAGATCGCGGTCGCGATCCGATACGTGGCGAACGAATATCATCATTGGGTTGGCTGCCGTGGTTCCACTCGCCATTGGCGAATGGGTTTTTCACCTGCATGGAAAGGCATGGTTTGCATGGGCGAGCTTCCTGCTTGCTCTGGTGGTTCAAGTGTTTTGTGGTGCGCGATTCTACAGGGGTGCATGGGCACAATTGAAAGTACGGAGCGCGAACATGGACACGTTGGTTGCCCTTGGCTCGACCGCTGCATTCGGGTTCAGCGTGTACTTGCTGTTCTCCGGCCTGCCCGGCCACCACTATTTTCTCGAGTCTGCGGCCATTCTGACGCTGATCAGCCTGGGTCATTTGTTGGAGGCGCGTGCGACCGAACAAGCAGCGGGCGCGCTGAAATCGCTGTTGAGATTGTCCCCGTCGAAGGCGCGCAGGTTGGCTGCAGACCAATCCGAAGTGGAGGTTCCAATCGACAGCCTCCGACCGGGCGACATCGTGGTTGTGAGACCGGGCGACAACATACCGACTGACGGCCTTGTGCTGGACGGTCGAGCAGCCGTGGATGAATCCATGCTGACAGGCGAAGCTGCGCCCGTGGAAAAGGGGCCGGGCGCTTTTGTGTATGGCGGCACATTGAATCCGGACGGTCGGCTCATCGTTCGCGTCACTGCAACAGGCGAACACAGCGCGCTTGCGAAAATCATCGCCGCTGTCAAACGCGCTCAGAACAGCCGCGCCAACATTCAAAGAATTGGAGACCGGGTCAGCAGCGTTTTTGTGCCAGTGGTTGTGGCCATTGCAATCGCCGCCGGACTGTGGTGGTGGAGCGATTACGACAGCGCCATGTCGGTTGCACGAGTTCTGTCGCGATACCTGTGGCCGGCAGCCGTTCCTGAAACAGCGCTGGCCGCTGCATTCATCAATGCGGTCGCAGTGCTGATTGTAGCCTGCCCATGCGCGATGGGCCTCGCAACACCGGCAGCGATAATGGCCGCAACAAATGTTGCGGCACGCCGCGGATTCCTCGTACGCGATGGCGTTGCGCTCGAAAAAGCAGGCGAAATCACCACGGTGGTGTTCGACAAAACCGGAACGCTAACCATGGGCAAACCGATCGTCACCGCGGTCAAACATCTCAGGCCAGACGCCCCTGCAAAAGAGCCGATCGAAATGATAGCGGCAAGCCTTGCCGCCCCATCCAATCACCTTGTCAGCCGCGCCATTGCATGCCTGCTTAACAGCAACGGCAGCGGCTTGCAAACGCCGCACAGTGAGCCTCAGCGTGCAACAAAACCTCACGCCATTCGTCAATGGACCGATTGGCGTGAAATACGCGGCTGCGGTGTCATGGCAGCAAGCGGCGGTCATGTGTGGCGGTTGGGCGCATTGCCATGGCTGCAGCAAGAAGGAATCCAATCAGGCACCGAACTGAGCCATGTACAAAGCACGGCCGCTGAAACTGTTATTGGGCTCGCCTGCGACGGAGAGTTGATCGGGCTGTTCAACGTCAGTGATTCTCACCGTGAGGAAGCGAAAGCGGTTGTCACTGCCCTGAAAGCGCTTGGCAAACGCGTATGCATGGTGACGGGGGACCAGCCCGGCCCGGCGCAAACAATTGCCGCCAGAATCGGCATTAAACCAGATGACGTGTTCGCCGGCGTTGCGCCCGATCAGAAGTCGGCGATGATCCGGCGCCTACAGGAACGTGGCGAACGTGTGGCGTTTGTCGGTGACGGGATCAATGACGCCCCGGCGCTTGAACAAGCCGACCTTGGTATTGCTGTCGGCCTGGCCACAGACGTCGCGCGCGAGGCAGCGGATATCGTGCTATTGAGGTCGGATTTGAGAGCAGTGCTGGCGGCGTTGGACCTTGCGGGGGCCGCCCTGCGCACGATAAGACAGAACCTGTTCTGGGCGTTTTTCTACAATGCAACGGCAGTGCCGTTGGCAGCACTCGGCTTTCTGAGCCCGATTCTTTGCGCCGCCACGATGGGGGTGTCCGACCTGATCGTCATCGGAAACGCATTGCGGCTGAACTTCCGCAAAAGATTCATGTCGCCACAATCGCTTTCCGCGACTAAAACCGGCGCGTGAAACAACCGGCTCAAAAATCATCCCCCGGCAATATTTCGCGGGGTTTGAAGGTGTACCTTTTCGCGACCGCAGCGCTGACGGGCGCTGGCATCATGATAATCGAAATCCTCGGTGCAAAAATGCTCGCGCCGTACGTGGGCACGTCCCACTTTGTTTGGACAGCCCAAATTGCGGTGACTCTGTTGGCTCTTGCCAGCGGCTATGCTGTGGGCGGGTGGCTGGCTGACAAATCACCCCAGCCGGCATGGGTGTACGGGGGCATCGTAGTAGCAGCAGCGTGGCTCGGGTTCAGCGTCATCGCATGCGAGTCCGTCGCTTACTGGTGCCTGAGATTCCGGCTTGCAGCGGGCTCATTGATGGTTGCTGTGGCGTTGTTTTTCATTCCACTGGCGCTGTTGGCAATGGTTGGGCCTTTCTTTGTCCGAGTCATTGCCAGTTCGGTCACCCACGTTGGCTCAATTGTTGGCAGGCTCACCTCCTTGAGCACGATCGGCAGCGTGGCCGGGACAGTACTCATCGGTTATGTTCTGATTCCTCTCTTGCCGAACTCGGTCACGATGAGTCTTACGGCAGCCCTGCTTGTCGCAATTGCAATCGGTTTTTTCGTGGCATGGGGCCGCAAAACCCGGTCGCCCGGCGTGGTTGCAAGCGCAGCAAGCCTGCTGGTCATCGGGTTGGGGGCGGTTCAACGGCCGGCCGTTGGCACTGTCGGCGTCAAGGAAGTGTTTTCTGCAAACTCGAATTTTGGGCTGCTGCAGGTTGTTGAAACTGAGAGCGGTGGGCGCCGCTGGTTCTTGAATGACCTGCTAACCCAAAACACTTACGCGCCAGAATCCGGGCAAAGCATGTCGCTGTTCACGCACATGCTTTACGGGCTGGCGAAGGGTTACACGCCTGAACTGCGCGACGCGCTTTGCGTTGGACTCGGCGTTGGCATCGTGCCGATGCAACTGGCACGGGAAGGTGTCAAGGTCGATGTGGTCGAAATCAACCCTGCCGTGGTGCCGATCGCAGAGCGGTTTTTCGGGTTCGATCCAGCGCGTGTGACGCTGCATATTGGCGACGGACGTTACTATTTCAACACCACACCAAAACGTTATGACGCCGTTGTTTTGGACGCTTTCCTCGGAGAATCGCCGCCGTCGCACTTGATGACTCGCGAGGCGTTTGAGGCGGTGCGCCGCTGTCTCAAGCCGGGCGGCACGCTCGTCATGAACACATTCGCCGACCTTTCACCCGGACGCGATTTCCTCGGCGTTTCGCTTTTTCGCACTCTGCGCACGGTCTTCAAGAACGTTGTGATCCATGACGCCCGAAACGGCAACGTGTTCTATGTCGCATCGGACCGCGAACCATTTGTCATGCTCAAACCACCTCAGCTCGACTCCGTGCCCGAACCACTCCGATGGGCTGTGGAGGAAGCTTTTGCCAACCGCATGTCCATGGACAAGAACGAAGGCAGAGTCTTGACTGACAATTACAATCCAGCGGATTTCTACGACGCGCAGAACCGAGAAGCACTCCGCCGGCAACTCGCCATCAGTTACAGGCCGGATTGATGACATCGTCAGGGAGGCTCCGCCTCAGACCAACCAGATTTGCGTTGCCGTGATGTCCAACGGGTGCTTGTTGCTCTCGGGGCGTGGCCCGCCTCGCCAAAATGTGGCCGGTCTGCCCACTTGCTCCCTTGGCAAACTAAGGCGGCGGCAAAGGAATTGATTCAGCGCATCCCGCCAGCCACCAACGCACATCTGGCAAAGGCGCAAAGAAAATGACAAGCTCGTTGTTCGGTTCTAGTCCGCCTTAGGCAGGGCCTCGCTGACTTCTTGGATAAGGTCCAGCACACGCTTGATCTCGTCGGGGACTTCATCGGGCTTGAGCAGCCGGGCCAACTGGCAGTAGTCGGACTTGTTCATTGAGTTTGGGAGGCCAAGTTTTTTGAAAAATGCCCCAAAAACGGCTGGCAGGTAATCGTCGCTTACCTTGGTGGTCATCCAAAAAACATGATCCGGGTCATTCAGTGCCACAGGGATGGTGTTTTCTGTGATGGCTTCTTCCATTGCCTGTTTACGTCTTTGAAGCTCGCTGTGGCCGAACAGGTCTTCAGCCGCTGCGCTTTGCTGGGCCCAACGCCGCAAAACAAAGGGCTGGCAGAAGTAGTTCTCAAGTTCACGCCGAGTCCACTTTATTTCGCGCAGCCGAGGGTGTGACTGGACGGAAACGTCTGGAGTGTTGTCGAAAATGGCAACTCCACGCAGTGTCGGATAAGCCTCCAACAGGCCGAAGAAGTGTTCACGCGCCTTGCGCGCCTCGTTGGAAACATAATGGACAAAGGCGTTCGCAAGACGTTGCTGCACAGGATGACCGGCCGCCTGCGCCAGCGCTCGGAGGGATTCAAGGTCGGTGCTGCCCTCGAGGTACAAAACCCAGCCTCTGGTTTCAGCCTGAAGAAATTGCTCGAATCCGAGGAGCGCAAGTGCTTTGCGGACCTGGTCGCTTTGCTTTATGACATGAGGTCTGCCAACAAAGGCGACGATTTTGTCACGTGTGGCCTCATTCAGCACAACTTCAGAGTGCGTCGCGATAATCAATTGACTGCCAAACCGGCGGCATGTTTCCGTCAACTCCGAGTAAATCTGGCGTTGCCGCAGAACCTCCAAGTGCGCGTCCGGTTCGTCAATCAATACCACCGACTTGGGTTTCCAGCGCAAAAAAGCCAGCAACAGGAGCGTTTGATGGAATCCCCGTCCTGCAGCAGACAAGTCCAGTTCCACCCGTTTCTGGCCGTGACTCAAAGGTTCCCTGTAGCTCATCTGGATTTCGCCGCGCTCAGCCACGTATTCGGGCGTGAGCAGCTCCGCACCGAAGAGGCGTTCCATCTGCGCAACCAATGAACCCCACTCGCCCTGGTTCGGCTTGTCATTCTCGGCTTCCCAGAGCTTGTAGCAAAGGTTACGCAAAACCTGGGCGGTCTGTCCCTCCCCAAGGGACACGTGAATAGCCCCCTCATCAATTCGCCGTTCATTTGCTGCCAAACCGGACATTGGCGGCAAATAGGCGATGCGCACTGCCCTTGCTTGCGTGGGAACAAGCTTCTCCAAATCTGCCACGCCATTGGAACGCGAGGGCCGACAATGGATCGTCTCGTCGGTTGAATAGTCAAACTCGAGCGGACAAGACCACGCAACTCCATTGCTGACGCCATCGACACAAACCTCAAGAAGCACGTTTTGTGTGGCCTTGCCAGTTCCCTTGGCTGTTCGCCGCAGATGAAGATCGCGCCAAAGCAATGCCGAGCGCGGCACGGGCAGTTGCACCAGATCACGGCGGTTAATCACCACGCCGCGCCGTTCTTTTGCTTTGCTTCCTGAGGCAACGCGCTTTTCTATCCATCGGCGCAGGCCCAGTTCCCATAAAGCGAGCGCCTGCAGCGCAGTGGTCTTGCCGGAGTTGTTTGGCCCGACAAACACCACTGGCGACGACAATTCAATCTCGGCGTCTTCGAACCGCTTGAAGTTGCGTATCGTGAGCTTCGTTAACATTTGATGACTCCTCTGCCCGGCTCAGCCTCTTCAGCACGGCAACCCTGTTTTGGCAGCCATGACCTGCTTCAGCAACAATCTGTCCGCCATCGTGGCAACTGGCAAGCCTTCCGGGCGCGCGCCACTTCTGCCCGATACTGCGAACGCAAATGAATCAGAATTCGGTTTCACTGGCGAGCCCAAACCTTGCCGAGATTCCTGGTCACATCGGCTGCGCGTGCAATGCAATGTGCCCGGCAAACTGCGGATTTCGAAACGGGCGAAATATTGCTTGCAAGTGACAGGCGTCTGTGTAAAGTTAGGCCCGGTTTTTGGGACGCGAGCGTAGCTCAGGCTGGTAGAGCGTCACCTTGCCAAGGTGAATGTCGAGGGTTCAAATCCCTTCGCTCGCTCCAATTCATTTCCATCCCCGTTCTGGTTCACACTGTGTTTCAGTTCACAATGCTGGCGATATTCGCCTGCCTGCTCCCGCTGTCTCCCATCCCCTGTCTCCGGTCTCCGCCATGATGCCTCCGGTCTATGGTCTATGGTCCATGGTCTCCATTCTCACTGCAGCCAATACTCTGCCGGTTGCGAGAGAAACTCCTCGAGCGAAATTCCTTGTCCGCCAACCAGCAGCACGCGCCTTGGCTTGAACAGCTTTGCAAACGCTTCCATGCCTGACATCGATTCCCGACGCCGACCGCTCTTGACCTCGATGCCGACGACCGTCTTGCCCCGATGCAACACGAAGTCCACTTCAAGGTTCCGATCCCGCCAGTAGCTCACCACAATATCGCTACCCATGGTGCTGTTGAGCAGATGCGCCCCCACACACGAATCAACCAGCCGCCCCCAGCAATCGGCATCGTTCCGCGCCTCGTTCATGGACAGACCCGATTGTGCCGTGATCAGTGCCGTGTTGAGCACTTGCAGCTTTGGGCTCGATCCGCGCTGGCGCACCTGGCCATGGACATACTTGGACAGTCCGGCCACCATCCCCGCGCCACGAAGCAAGTCCAGATAGTGGGCCAGCGTTACCGTATTTCCGGCATCGTGCAACTGCCCGAGCATCTTCTGATACGACAGAATCTGCCCTGAATACATGCAACCCAGGTAAAACAACCGCCGAAGAAGCGCCGGCTTGTCCACCCGCCTCAGCAGCAAAACATCCCGGGAAATCGTCGTCTCGATCAGTGAATCGACAATATAACGCCGCCAGCGTTCCGGCTCTGCAATCAAGTCCGCTGCGCCCGGATATGCCCTGAAATAAAGGTATCGATCCAGGTCCCAACCAAAAGCCTCTCGCATTTCCGCAAAACACCAGTGCGGTGCGTAGATGACTTCAAACCGCCCCGCCAAGCTCTCGGTCAGGCCGGTCTGGATTAGCAGCGGCGACGAGCCAAGGAGCAGCACTTTGAGCGGCAATTTTGCGTGCGTATCAGCGTCCCAAAAACAGCTTTACCATGCCCGGCCAACCCGGCACTTTCTGAATTTCATCCAGCACCAGCAGCGCACCCGTTTCGATCCCACGCGCTTTCAGTCGCGCCGCCTCCCACTGCTGCTCCAGCCACGTCCGATCCCGCAGTGTCGGCTCGTCAGCCGAAGCGTAATGGGCGGGCAAAGCAAGTGACTCCATCACCTGCCTGGCCAGCGTGGTTTTGCCCGTCTGTCGCGGGCCGGCCAGCACCTGAATGAAACGCCGTTCTTCAGTCAAACGGCGAAAAAGCTCCTCATAAAGCTTTCGACGAATCATACACTTTACTCAGGGCCCTAAGTTAATTTACCCACACATATGAACGCAAGCTCTTGGTGCGACACCAGCCCGCTGCTTTGCAACTGCGACTTGGCGAGGCTCCTCCTCAGACCGACCATGCATGTGCTGCCACATTGCAAAACCGGCGCTCGGCTTTCTTCGGTGCTTGGGCCTGCCTCAATAAAATGTGGCCGCCCCGCGGCCACCAAGTTCATGCTCTGGCAGCGATCGCTTGTCGCGCGCATTGGGCGATGGCATGCTCGCGGCCGTTAGAGTCCAGCCTTTAGGCGGCCCTTGAATTGAGCATTCGTTGTGCAGCAGCCCTTTTGTGCGTTGAGCGTTGAGCGTTGAGCGTTCCCAGACAGACGACCGGCGGGTCAACCGAAAGGAACGCTCAACGTCCAACTTTCAACAGCGCAGCGCTCATCAACGGTCGCAGTCGCCGACGCACTGCCCCACAGGCTGCTTTGGTTC
>JARYMD010000129.1 GCA_029907285.1 Verrucomicrobiota bacterium
CGCCCTACCTGTATGCAAGGGTTCATGCACGGTAGGGCTCGCTGTCCCCAGCGATCCGGAATCGGGCCATGTGCTGATGCATTCGGCGCGCTGGGGACGGCGCGCCCTACCTGCATGCAACAAAGTGCCTGGCACTTTATTTGCACATCCTGTTCCGCCTGAAGGCGGGACTACAAACCGCGGCGGGCCGATCACGCCATTGGCATTGCCAACCCGCGGTTCCGTTGAACGTTGCAAGTTGAGTGTTGAACGTTGAGCGTTTGTTCCAGTCGGCTGGCCGGGTCGTCGAGTTGTAAACGCTAAACCCCTCAACTCTTCAACTCTTCAATGCTCAACGTTCAACACGAACCTGTTTCATCGATTCCGATTCACTCCCAAAGGCCGCCCCGTGGCGACCGCTTTACTAGCGGCCAAGAAAGCAGATACGGAGAAACTGGCCAAACTCGGGAATTGAACATGGCGGCGTTTCTGGTTTCATATCGCGACATGACATTATCCATGACAGCGGGCAAGAACTGGTTTCGAAAATCGGCTTTGAAGGGATCGTTTGCGATGTGGCTCGCGAGAGGGGCTGCGACATTGGCAGCCTGCGCATGCCTTCTTGGTTTTGCTGGAGCTGCAAGTTCTTGTTTTGTGTATGTGGGCACATACACGACCGCGCAGAGCAAGGGCATTTACATGTTCAAATTCGATACTGCATCGGGCGAAAGCAGCGCACCCGTGCTGGCAGCAGAAGCGAGGAACGCAAGTTTTCTTGCGTTGTCTCCCGACGGCCGGTTTCTGTACGCGGTAAGCGAGACAGACAGGTTTGACGGCCAACCTGGCGGCGCCGTGAGCGCATACGCAGTCAATTCAAAGACCGGGAGTCTGACTCTGCTTAATCGCGTTGGCACGCGCGGTGCCGGCCCGTGTCATTTGGCGGTTGATCCCAGTGGCAAATGCCTTGTCGCAGCCAACTACGGCGGGGGCAGCGTCGCAGCGTTTCCGGTCCGGCCGGATGGAAGCATCGGAGAATCGAAATCGTTCATCCAGCACAAGGGCAAGAGCGTGAACCCTCGACGTCAGGAAGGTCCGCATGCGCATGGAGCCACGTTTGATTCTGAAGGCAGGTTTGTGTTTGTGCCGGATTTGGGATTGGACCAGGTACTCATCTATCGCGTTAATGCTGTAGAAGGATCGATTATGCCGCACGACCCACCGTTTGTTTCCGTGGCAGCAGGCTCTGGCCCGAGACATCTTGCGTTTCATCCGAACGGCAGATTTGCCTATGTGATAAATGAACTGGCCAACACGGTGGCGGTTTTCGAATACGACAATGCGAAAGGCGTTTTGAAGCATCTACAAACCGCATCGACATTGCCCGATGGCTATGCCGGAGACAACACTACTGCGGAAATAGAAGTTGACCCGCAAGGGCGTTTCGTAATCGCGTCGAACAGAGGGCATGACAGCCTTGCAGTGTTTGCTGTTGGCAGCGATGGAACCTTGAGCTTGCGCGGCCACACATCGACGCAGGGCAAAACGCCGCGGAACTTTGCGATTGATCCGTCGAGGCATTGGATTTGGGTGGGGAATCAGAACAGCAACTCGCTTGTGCTGTTCAGATTCAGACCCGAGACAGGCGCACTCGAGCCTGCAGGCCGAACGATCAACATCGGCGCACCGGTCTGCGTCAAGTACATGATTTCAAAAGACTGAAATCTCATTGTGCCCGGGTTTTGGCAGGCGAGGTGTGAGCAATCATTTTAAGGAAACAGCAATGCATACCGAAGACACAAACGCGCTTATTGAACAGCGCAAAGCCAAGTTGGCGGCTCTGCGCGCTCGCGGAATTGACCCGTTCGCGGACAAGTTCAAACCGGACATTGGCTGTGGCGAAGCGAGGTCCAGGTTTCAGGACGGCTCTCTTGCCGAAGGCGCGCCTGTGGCAGTTGCCGGCCGGATTGTTGCTCACCGCGACATGGGCAAGAGCCAGTTCCTTGACATCAAGGATTACACGGGACGCGTGCAGATTTATGCCCAAAAAAATGTGCTGGGAGACACTCAGTTTGACGTGTTGAAACACATCGACCTCGGCGATTTCATCGGCGCAAGAGGAACAATGTTCCGAACGCGGGCCGGCGAGCCGAGTGTGCGAGTTGAATCTTTTGTTGTTCTGTCGAAAGCGCTGCGCCCGCCGCCCGGCCAGTGGTACGGCCTTGCCGAGCCAGAAACAAGGTATCGACAGCGGTATTTGGACCTGATGGTGAACGATGATGTGGCGCACGTATTCAGACAACGCAGCCGGATAATAAGCGCAATACGGTCGTTCCTTGAAAGCCGCGGGTTCATTGAGGTCGAGACCCCGGTAATGCAGGCGATTGCAGGCGGCGCGGCCGCAAAGCCATTTGTGACGCATCACAATGCCCTTGGCTGCGATTTCTATCTCCGGATTTCGCTGGAGCTTTATTTGAAGCGGTTGTTGGTCGGCGGGTTCGACCGCGTATTCGAGATCGGCCGCAATTTCCGCAATGAAGGGATATCCCGCAAGCACAACCCCGAGTTCACGATGCTGGAGGCTTACCAGGCATACGGCGACTATGAAACGATGATGGAACTGGTCGAAAGCATGGTTTGCCATGTCGCAAGGGAGGTTGTTGGCTCTCTGTTGATCAAACACGTCGATAAAGAAGGCCAGGTTGTTCGCCAGATCGACCTGACGCCGCCGTGGCGCCGCGTGAAATACAAGGAACTGGTGCGGCAACGGGCAGGGTCGGACTGGTTCGAAATTGCCTCTGAACAACGCCGGCAGCGCGCAATTGAACTGGGCGCTGATATCGAGCAGTGCACCGAGGATTACGAGGTAACTCAGGCCGTCTTCGAGAAACTGATCGAGCCGACCCTGATTGATCCTACATTCGTCACGCACGCGCCGAAGGAACTGATTCCATTGGCCAAGCTGTCGCCGGATGACCCGACAACGGTTGAAGTCTTCGAGTGTTGCATCAACGGGCAGGAGATTGCCCCTGCCTACACCGAACAAAACGATCCGATTGCGCAGCGTGAGCGGCTCGAGCAACAGGCCGGCCAGGAAAGGCAGAAAATCGACGGGGATTTTCTTGTCGCGCTCGAGCATGGCATGCCTCCTGCCGGAGGAATGGGCATGGGAATTGACCGGCTTTGCATGATGCTTCTTGGGCAGGAAAGCATTCGCGACGTGATACTGTTTCCGCAGCTCAGACCAAAGTAGCGCACTGCAGCGCGGCACTGCTTGGGCCAGGCTTGCAACGAGAGGTCTTACCTTACCGTGATCATTCTGCTGTGGCTGCGCCGCGCAGCGGCCGCAGTTCAACGAGGCAAGCAAGGCACCGAAAGCAGCCAGTGCCCGTTCGGCATGCCGGCAGCGGATGCCTCGCCGGTCAGATGCGGAGCCTCGTTAATGATGTCGCCGTTCCTTGTAACGTGCGGCGATGACTGCAAAAACGACCGCGGTGACAAATGTGAAAGCTGCGTAAAAATAGAACGTCGAAGGACTCACTGCATGGCCGCCAGTGACACCGGCCGGCTCAGGGAAAAGCGCGCCCTTGGCCTTGGTTATCAAAGGAACATAGAGGTTCCCAACTGCGACCGTCAGGAGCCAAAAGCTCATTATTGTGCTCTTCATTTCTGGTGCGGCCTGGGTGAATGCGAACTCGAGGCCGGTGGCTGAAACAAGAACTTCGGCAGTTGTCAGAACAAAATATGGCAGGGTCTGCCAAAGCACACTGAGCCGCACGCCGGAATCGACTTTCGCCTGAATCACGGCAACCACGACATAGGAAAAAGCCCCGAGGAACATTCCAACCGACATTCGGCGCAGTGGAGTGACGGCGACGCCGAGCTTGCCCACCGCAGGGTACACGACAAAAGTGAGCAATGGCACAAGGACCATGACAAGAGCCGGGTTCATCGATTGCATTTGCTCGGCCCCGATCGAAAAGCTGCCGACAATGTGGACCGAGTTCATCTGATTGCCCTGCAAGACCCAAGTGGAAGTTGTTTGATCGAACAGCGCCCAAAAGACTGTTATGGGGGCGAATACGAGCAGGATTGGCCCCACTGATCTTGCGGCGTCCACCTCGCGTTCAGTGAACCTCGTGCGTGCGACATCCCAAATCGATTGGCCGGGCCCGCGTTGGTTTCGATTCTTGATTGCATGCCATGTCACCTTGAAGAAACCGGCAGACCCGGTCTCGCGAGAGGGTGGCATTCGGGTGTAATAGCGCCGCCCCAGCCAGAATATCAATGTGGCGATAAACATCAGAATCCCGGGGATGCCGAACGCCCAGCGATAGCCCGCTGCGTCTTTGACCCACGGAATCACAAGGAACGAAAAAAACGAGCCAAAGTTTATCGACCAGTAGAACAGCCCATAAGCCTTTTGAAGCAGGGGTGCCTGATCAGGTCTGAACTGGTCTCCGCAGAATGCTGACACGCAAGGTTTGATCCCGCCCGATCCCAGCGCGACAAAAGCCAGACCGATGTAGAGTCCCCAGATTGACCCAACGCCGAGTGCGAGTATTGCGTTGCCAAGGCAGTAAATGAGCGAGACGTAGAGTATGGTGTTGTACCGGCCCCAGAGCTTGTCGCTGAGCCACGCCCCGATGAGCGGTGTGAAGTAATTTGCGAAAATAAACGTGTGGATTATCGACGTTGCCTGGTCTCTGGCCTCGCCTTCGGGCAAATGCTTGTAGAGCACCGTGCTAATATAGAGAGCCAGTATGCTCCTGATGCCGTAGTAGCTGAAACGTTCGCAGGCTTCATTGCCAATGATATAGCGGATTTGAGGCGGGAACCTGTTAGAAGCAACGTTGGCGGTTGTCATTGCGTTGTTGGGCGGCCTTGGTACCGGATTTTACATCTGATTGCCAGCAATTATTTGCCCGAAGGCTGCTCAACCGGGCCAGGGCTGTTTGCAGCCGGTGGTTCGAAGTGCACCACGACCTCGCCGGGTTTGGCCAGCCCGAGCCGTTCGCGGGCCAGCCTTTCCACTGCTTCAGGGTCATTGCGGAGTGATTCTATGGCCGCTTTCTTCTGGCGGTTCATGTCCTCGGCTTTTTGAATTTCCTCCTCGATGCGCAGCAGCTCTTCCCGCATGGCTTTGTTTTGGCGGACAAGGGGAATGTAGGAAACCACGACAAGCAGCACCGCCGCTGCGAAAATCAGCAAGAGCACGAGGCGCGTCAGCCGATCCCAAATCGTGGGCACATACATGCGCATTTCTATATGACGAAATCGCCAAAAACAAAAGATCAAATACCGGACGTCAACATCCCAAAGATTCCAGAATGATGCGAGCCGCAGCACAAGGGTCGGGAGCGGAAACGATCGGCCGCCCGATGACAAGCCATGTTGCTCCTGCGGCGATTGCTTCAGCAGGTGTGCGGGTTCGCATTTGGTCGTCCGGAGGCGCTCCGGGCGGCCGGATGCCTGGCGTGACGATTTGCAACTCGGGTGGCGCAATCGCCCGTACGAGCGGGATTTCAATTGGCGAACAAACAAGGCCGCCCAACCCTGCTTGCACGGCGAGCCTCGCAAGACGTTGCACCTGATCGGCGACGCTTGCGTTGACTCCGACCTGGGCCAGTCCGGTGTCATTGAAACTGGTGAGCACCGTCACGCCGAGTATGATCGGCGGAGTGCGATGCAGTTCGGAAGCTGCGCGGTCTGCTGCTTGTTTGGCTGCGCGCATCATTTCGGGTCCGCCCGAGGTGTGAACGGTGAGCATCTGAACGTCAAGGTGCACGGCGGCTTCGACCGCTCTTGAGACGGTGTTGGGGATGTCATGGTACTTGAGGTCCAAGAACACCGGCACTTTATCGGCACGCAAAGCCCGGACAATTGCCGGTCCCTCGGCGGTGAACAATTCGGAGCCGATTTTGACGGCGCCGATGTAAGGCTTGAGTCGCTTTGCGAGGTCAACCGCGCGCTCTGCATTCGGGACGTCAAGTGCAACTATGATTGGGTTCCGCATCGGGCGGAAGTTTAGGTGCCGGGTTTCGTGATTCAAAGTCTTAAATGACACCGCAGAACGGCTTCGAAATCCAGATGCGCGGAAGCATCACAACGTTGCTGCTCAATGAACGCTCGATTCAAAAGCCGCCTGAAGGTGGGACTACAAACCGCCGAGGTAACAGAGTGCCTGGCACTTTATTTCTGGGAACGCTCAACGTTCAACGTACAACGTTCAACGCTCAACGTTCAACGTACAACGTTCAACGCTCAACGTTCAACGTTCAACGCTCAACGTTCAACGCTCAACGTTCAACGCTCAACGTTCAACGTTCAACGTTCAACGTTCAACGCTCAACGCTCAACGTTCAACGCTCAACGTTCAACGCTCAACGCTCAACGTTCAACGTTCAACGTACAACGTTCAACGCTCAACGTTCAACGTACAGAGTTGTTACTGCACAATGAATGCTCAATTCAAAAGCCGCCTAAAGGCGGAACTACAAACCGCCGGGGTAACAAAGTGCCTGGCACTTTATTTCTGAGAACGCTCAACGTGCAACGCTCAACGTTCAACGTACAGAGGTGTTACTGCAGAATGAATGCTCAATTCAAGAGCCGCCTGAAGGCGGGACTACAAACCGCCGAGGTTGAACACGGCCATTCGCTTCGCCAACCAGAGGCTCGGTTGAAGGTTCAACAGCGCAGCGCTCATCAACAGTCGCAGGCGGCGACCCGGTGCCCCTCAAGCAACTTTGGTTCCGGCTGCGCCGGGCTGCGAAACATGCGGGCTTAAGGAATCAGGACGACTCGATAGAACTTCGTTTTGCCTTTGCCGCCGGTCTGCGAGCCGTCATCGGTGAAACTGTAAGACCCGGTTGCTGATGTGACGGTGTCGGGCACATCTGACCAGTTGATTACACCGGAGCCGGGGATATCCGGCGCGTATTGGACTTTGAATTTGAGGTTGGGAAGGCTGTCCCAGTCGAGAACGACCGTGTCGCCTGCCAGCGAAATGTTGACGGTTACGGATGTGTCAACCGGGGTGCCGCCTTCGAGGATGACGCGATAGAACTTCTGCGGTGCGGGGCCGCCGGTTAATGATCCATCGTCTATGAACGTGTAGAGGGTTGTTGCGGAGGTGACCGTTCCGGGTATGTCGATCCAGACGAAATCGCCTGACGGCGCGATCTGAGTCGCATACTGGACACGGAAAACCAGGCCGGGCGACGCGAACCATTGCAGAGTGATGATGTTGCCGGTGACTGAGATGACCGGCTTGAACGACACGCCAACCGGTGTGTCGCCTATGTATTGGATGGCCTGGAGCATGTACGACACCGCTCGGTTGTCCGCGTTATAGACGTACGCGTACCAGTCACCGCCGGTGAGTGGCACAGGCACGCTGTTTGTTGTGACCCTGATGCTTTCCGGCAGGATGCCCGGTTCGGTGCTCATGTAGTCGAAGAGAACCGATGTGGGCGAATCCCCCTTCCGCACGAACAGATCAACATTGCCATCGATTGGCGTGAGGAAGAACTCGGCGCGGGTCGCGTTGGGTAGAACCGTAAACTTATACACTTCAGGGACGCAATCGCCGCCCGGGCCCAGGCGAGGGGCGGTGTTAGTGATAACAATGCCGCTAAGCAGGGTGGTCAACTGTTGTTGCGGCACCGAGACGGAAAGGCTGCAGGCCACCGGCACAGGGTCACGTGACAGCACTGCGATGTACCATGTTCCGCGGAGATCAGGCATGGAACTGCTCGGGCAAACGACGAGGTTGGCGGGCATGCCTTTGGAGGCGTCCTGGGAGTAGAGCGCGTCCGATGGCCCGGGCCGGCTGTTTCGGCTGATCAGCAGGCGCGCGTTGCCGGTCAGGTTGTACAACTGGAACTGCAGAGCCGGCACGGCGGCATTGACGTTCAAGGCGTAATAAGTGCAGGTGTCGTTGGCCGGTTCGGCAGTGGCCGCGACAGGCGTTCCCAGCTCGAGGGGAATCTCAGCATAGGCGGCGGTTTCTTCGACAAATAATGCGTATTGGACCTCGTTGGTTTCGCGGTTGAGAATGCCGATGTACCAGTTGCCGGGGAACAATGGGACCTGGGACCGGCGGTTGACGACGATTTGTTCGCTGAACAAACCCGGGTTTTCGCTGGCGTACTCGTACCAATCCGGGGCTGGCCAGAGCGGCGGTGTCGAGCGGGTGTTTCGGATGTAAAGGTCAACGTTGCCATCAAGAGGCAACACATTGAAAGTGAGGCATTTGGCTGTGTCGGTGACGTGATAGCAATAGTACTGCAAAGCATTGGTTGACGGGATGTTGGTTATGACGAATTCACCAAACGCAAGCTTGGTTATGTCAGGGCAAATGTCGCGGTTGGCGTCCGGGTAGAAATCGACCTGGATGCTGAAATCGACCGGGCCTGTCTGCTCGTTTTTGACTGCAAGGTAATACAGTTGGCCGACCGGGAGAGAAGCTACAGGATCAGCGGGCGCCACAGGGGTTCCATCAGGCAGTGCAAGGTACCAGCCGTTAGTGGCTAGAACTGCGATGCCTCCGAGTTCATTTGTCAGGAACTGGACGTCGCCGTACTGAGTTATGCCGGCAGGCAGACTGTTGGGGTTATACCAGAGACTCAACTTGGTGGTGGCAACGAGCGTATTGGTTGCGCGCTGCGCTGTGGAAGGGACCTCGACAAGGAAGTACCTGGTAGCGCCGCCTATGATTGTATTTGTGTACGGGACACCGTTAGTGATGCGGACAATTGGGTAAGTAGGCGGGGCGAACGTAAGGTCTAGCTGCCATGAAACAAGCTGAGCGTCGATGTCATTTGTGACGCCGAGACGTCTGTCAACGATCTGCAGGTGCCATTCGCCCGCTGCCACCTGGCCAATGAAAGGCGTCAGTTCTTCTTCGGGCAGGAAATAACGTGGCGCCATCTCGATCAATTCAAAGGAATCAAGAAGCACGCCAGGGGCAAGCGCTTCCAGGCCAAACTCGGTTTCGTCAGATTCGGCAACGAATGTGACAGAGTTGGTCTGCCACTGGCTTGAATAAGTGCTGAAGACGGTGGAGTAGGAATTGCCCACAGTCAGGCGCGTGCGGGGTTCTGCTGGAGGCGGGCACTTGCCGACGTTGTGGATTGCGTAGATTTCGGATATTTCAGTTTCCGAGAGGACACGTTGATAGACGGAGATTTCGTCCATGATGCCCGTGAAGAACTCGCCGGTGACAGAGTTTGTCCCAATGAGAAGCGGTGAATCGATTGAATTTGTTGGGAGGAACGTGTTGGTGAGCGTGCCGGGAAGCGTGACGTGCCGTTCCAACTGGCCATCCATGTAAAGTTTGAGTTCGACCCTGTTGGTGCTGATTTGCCGCATGGTTGCAGCGGCATGGTGGAAAACGCCGGGTGTGGGCGCGCGTTTTGATCGAACCAACTCGAATGCCGGGTGGTCGGAGTCAATGTCACCTGCGACGGTGGGATCATTGTACCACCATTCGAGTCCGGTCAGGTAGGCTGAAAGCCCGTAGTTGACGGCGGGATTGGAGCCGGGGATTGCTTTGAAGACCATCGGCCCGCCTACGGGCGGGGGATTGGAGACTGCGATTGCATTCGTGAGGTTAAACCAGAGTTCAACCGTGAACTCGTTGGTGGCTACAAGTTCACGGTCGTCCGGAACACGCAGGCTGACTTGATTTGTTGCGAAGAGGAATCCCTGGTCAACCATGGCGTTCGTGTAAGCTGCCGTGCCCAAAACTTCGGCGCTGTGACTGTCTATGACGTCCACTTCGGAAGTCTGGCCCGGCCACCATGCGACGATGTCTGGGGGGAGAGGTTGCAATCGGTGAGTGAACTGGAGCTTGTACTCGGTGCCCGGGCGTGTGTGAAGCCAGCGTCTGATATGGCCGTTTCGCAGAGCGAGCAGATTGGTGCCCGTATGCGCCAAAAGCGGTGAGTTGATTACAGTGACGCATCCGTTTGTGACGACCCAGGCATTTGTGCGCTGCCATGGATAGGGGTCGTCCATGACAAGCGTGGGGAGGTTTGTTCCTGCCGGTTGGGCGCAGAACGTTGTGGTTGGGTTGGCGGCAGCGAACTCGAACCCGCTTATGTACCGGTTTGTGTAATGGACGGAGGCGCCGGTGGCGGGGCCGGCGAACCCGGGGATTATCCCTGTCTGGTCGTTGGTCAAGCCGGTGAACTTGATCGGCGTATGAGCGAGATTCGTATCGCTGGTGAAGGTGGCGAACACGATGTTGGTGATGAGGCTGTTGGTCCGGATGAGCCCCTGGCTTTCGGGGCCGGCTGCGATGATGTTGGTTACGCCCGAAGAATCGATCAAGCGTGCGGCGAGTTCGCCTTGTGGTTTATTGGTGTCAGAGCCAGGCTGAAGGAAGAACTCGACGCCGATGCTGTTTGTGCCGTCGGCCCAAACTGCGATTGTTCGGTTGGTTGACAGGTCGGAAGGACTGATCCATGCGTCGATTGTGAGGCCTTCGGCTGCGCCGAGGTCGAGGTTTGGATGGCGGGGCACGAATGCGTAACCTA
>JARYMD010000012.1 GCA_029907285.1 Verrucomicrobiota bacterium
AGCATTGCGCGCGTGCTGGACGGGGTGGCGACGGCAACCGGCCGACCGTATTTTGTGATGGAGCTGGTTCGCGGGGTTTTGATCACAGACTATTGCCGGGCGAACAGCCTTTCGCTCGAAGACCGCCTTGCTTTGTTTATCCAGCTCTGCCACGCCATCCAGCATGCTCATCAAAAAGGGGTAATTCACCGCGACTTGAAGCCCTCAAACGTTCTGGTTACGGTTCTGGATGGGAAACCGATCCCCAAAGTCATTGATTTTGGAGTTGCCAAAGCAATCGAAGAACCGCTCACAGAGAAAACCGTTCTGACAAACTTTCACGCATTCATCGGCACACCAGCCTACACCAGTCCCGAACAGGCAGAGATGACCGGTTCGGACGCGGACACTCGAAGTGACATCTATTCCCTCGGGGTGCTGCTCTATGAGTTGCTCACCGGCGTGACTCCGTTCGACGCCAAGGAGCTGGCTGAATCCGGGCTCGATGGGATGCGACGGTGATCAAGGAAGTCGAGCCGCCGAAACCTTCGACGCGTTTGCGCCGCACGATTGTCGGTGCTCCGGCCGAATGGCCGATCGCAACCGTGGACCGGGATTTGGGGTGGATAGTAATGAAATGCCTCGAGAAGGACCGCACACGCCGCTACGCAACGGCGCAGGAACTTGCGGCTGACATCCAGCGTTATCTCGATCAAGAGCCGGTCATGGCGCGGCCTCAGAGCACACTGTATCGCATCCAGAAAGCATTGCGCGGGCATCGCGTCGCTTTTGCCGCCGGCGCTGCAATCCTCGTCGCTGTCATTCTCGGCACGACGGTCAGTGCTTGGCAGGCATTGCGCGCCACCAAAGCAGAGCGCATTGCAGAAGAGCGGCGGAAAAACGAGGAAACACTTCGCCACAACGCCGAACTTGAACGAGAACGCGCTTTCGAGAGCCAGCGGAAAGCCGAGCTCAACGAGTACATCGCCGACATTAACCTGGCGCACCACTCAATACTCGCGGGGAACCTCGCCCGGGCAACCGAGCTCCTTGCCAAGCACCGGAACACGGGTTCGCAGCGTTTCGAGTGGCGATACTTGTGGCACGCCGCCAAGGGGAATGATCATCATGTGGTCGCGCGCGAGGCTTCCAGCGTCCAATCTCTGGCGGCCTCCTCCGAATTCATAGTGGTTGGCTTGCGAGACTCGGTCCGCATCTACGATGCGAAGACCGGGGGGCCGATAAAGACTTTGCTCAAGCCGGGTTTCTCCGTGGCCCTGTCATCGGCAGGCCTGCTTGCGACAGCGAGCAAGACCGCAGTCCGGGTCTGGCGAACGTCTGATTGGGCCGAGGTCTATTCCATTCCAGTGCATACCGAGCCGGTGGGCTTCTCGCCTGAAGGCCGGCGTCTGGCAGCGACTTCCACTGAAGGGGTCCACGTTTTTGGTCCTGACGGAAACCCCGTGGCTGAAATCCCGGACGGCATGCCGCCTTTTGCTTTTGGCCCGCGCGGCGATGTGATCGCAGTTGACACCCGGAATGGCATTGCTCTGAAAGATGTGGCAACGGCGAAAACCTTGCGCGTGCTCGAGCATTCGGACGGAATCTTCATTGACCCGAGGATGCGGCATATGAACGCGCTGGCTTTTTCTCCAGATGGACATTATGTGGCCGCCGCCCGGAATGTCCTGCGGGACGGCAGCATCTTCGTTCTCGACGTATGGTCGGCCGCGACCGGTGAAAGAGTGGGAACCTTGCCGGTTGGCCGCGACACGGTCGAGCATGCAGGGCTGGTCTCTGGCGTGGCGTTTGCTCCCGGCGGCCAACTGCTGGTCTCGGGCAGCCACGATCACTTGGTCCGCTTGTGGAACCTCGAGACCCGGCAGTGCGTCGGAAGGCTGCACGGGAATCCTTCGGAGGTCTGGGCTGTGGCTTTTTGCAGTGACGGCAGGACTCTTCTCAGCGGCGCCAAAGACGGAACGGTCAGGTTGTGGCCAACAAACACAACATCCAGAGAACGGCTTTACGAGGGCAACTGGACGCCTCTCAGGTTTTCCAAATACGGCCGAACGCTTGCAGCCGTTGACGACCGGTCAACTTTCGTGCTGCTGAACCTCAGGACAGGCGAGCCTGAGGACAGTCTGCCATTGGGCAAGGTCCCGTTCAGCCCGTGGGCAGCCGTAGTCACCGACGATTTCCGCGTGCCGGCTCATCCCTTGCCAGAAGGCGGACTCCGTGTTTGGGACCTGAAATCCAAGGAATCATATGACCTCGAAAGCCACGAAAGACGCACTTTCTGGGCGGCTATTTCTCCCGACGGATCAACACTTCTGGCCGGAGGCGAACGAGATTCTGTGCATTGGTGGAATCTTCAGGCGCCTTCAGAAGCCCCACTGCGATTTCAGGGTAAAGGCGCGATTTTCTCCAGAAACGGCGCTGTGCTCGTTACACTCCACGACGGCTCGATCAAGGTGTGGAACCCAACAACCCGATCGCTGAAAGCGGAATTCCCACTGGCCGCTGACTTCGGCTTCGCCACTCCAATCGCAATTTCAGATGACGGCGGTATTTTTGCAGTCGGCTCGAACCCCATCGCAGAGGCCGAAAACGCCATTCGCTTGTACGACATGAAAAACGGAGCCCTGCTCGGCGTCTGCAAAGGGCACACTCAGGGCGTACGGTGGCTGGCTTTCTCGCCCGATGGTGAAACGCTCGCGTCGGTCAGCGACGACAGCACCCTGCGCTTTTGGAACGTGCGCACTCAGCAGGAACTCCTTTCAATTCGTCGCCTCGCCGACCCCATCAGAGAGATTGTGTTCTCGCCGGATGGCGACTGGCTTGCAGCAAGAACCGCCAGCGGCCTGCGGCTGCTTGACGGATCGCGCGATCTCGATGCCACCAGGACCACAGTTTCGGAACTCAGTTCAATCGGTCACTAACCCGGAAATCTCACCGGCTGACCTGGTATGCAGGCGGCTTCGTCCCTTCCACAAACCTGGCGGATTCTGGCTGAGTTCTGCGCATGTTAGGTCGCATGAATGCCGGAATGACCGTGAAATGACCGAACAACACCACACTAGAGGGCCAGACCTTGATGGTTGGAAAAGCCCGGCGGCATGGATCAAATCCCCGGGTTTCAGCCGTGCCCTGACAGTCTTTGCCGGAGCGCTTCTGTTCTTGGTTCTTTTCCGGGGAGCAGTCGCGCTGCAGCGGGTTTCGCCCGGCGGCTCAGCTTTCAACCAAATCCTTGACGCCGACCGTATCTACAACCCTGGCAACGTACGGACTGTCCATCTGAAGTTCGCACCAGGCCAGTGGGAAGCCATCGAGCCCAAAGGCGGCGGCAATCCGTACTTGGGCGGCCCGCAAGGTGGGCGGCCCGGAGACGGAAGAGGCGCAAACGGTGACAGGTCCCTTGCTCCGGTCTTCATGAGCCAGGGCGATTCCGACCGGGACGTGCGCATTTCACAGCACGAGTTCGCAGGGCTGGCTGAACGCTGGTTCAAAGCTTGGGACACGAATGGGGCGGGCATCGAAAACGACCTGCCGCAGACGGCGTCATTCTGGCCACCGACGGTGCGCAGACGCTCTATCTGGTCGAGCCGGATTCCTCCGGATTCAAACCGATCGCGTCGGCAAACGTCTTCGCAGAAGGTGGAACCGGCTCGGAAAGCGATCCGATGGCGTCGCGAATTGGAGGCGCAACCCAGAACTGGGCGCCGCTTGCACTCGCCGATGGCAAGCTCATTGTCCTGGACCAAACCACATTGAAATGTCTATTTGTAGCGGACCTTAAGAACTAATACTGACCGATTCTTATGAACCCCGAAAAACCTATGCGTTATCCAACAACTCTCATCATCGTTCTTGGCACGGCAGTTTTACTTGCTCGTGCGCCGGCTGACGACTGGCCGCAATGGCAGGGACCCGACCGAAACGCCGTCTCGAAGGAGACCGGTCTGCTCAAGGAATGGCCAAAGGAAGGCCCGACGCTCGCATGGAAAGCCAACGGACTCGGCGGCGGATACAGCGGCCCTTCCATCGCCGCCGGGCGCATATTCGGCATGAGCAATCGCGGCGAGGACGAAGTCGTTTGGGCGCTGTCTGAATCCGATGGCGAGGAACTTTGGGTGACGCGCCTCGGCCCCGTGTTCAAGCAATCATGGCCCCAGGGAAAAGAAGGACCGGGGTGCACACCGACGGTCGATGGCGAACGCCTCTATGCCTTGGGGCTGGGCGGCGAGCTTGCGTGCCTCCGGGTCACGGACGGCAAGATTCTATGGCAGCGCAACCTTGCGCGCGATTTTGGTGGGCGCGTGCCAATGTGGAGTTACCGTGAGTCACCGCTGATCGACGGCGACAAACTCATCTGCACGCCGGGCGGCGAAGAGGCAACCATCGTGGCACTGAACAAGCTGACCGGCGAGCCGATCTGGAAATGCCAGATGCCCGAAGGTTCAGGCAGTGGTGGCGGTGAGCCTGCCAGCCCCGGTGGCCGCCGTGGCGGTTTCGGTTTCGGTCCGCCTTCTGGGGCAGGTTACGCCTCGGCCATCGCCATTGACTTCGAAGGACAGCGCCAGTACGTGCAACTCACCGCAAAGGCACTGGTCGGTGTCTCAGCCTCGGAGGGCAAACTGCTTTGGCGATACGCTCGGCCCGCGAACGGCATGGGCATTAACTGCTCAACGCCGGCCCACCACGACGGTTTGCTGTTGGCCGCCTCGGCGTATGGTGCGGGTGGCGGTGTGGTTAAGCTGATCAAGGATGCGAGCGGTGAAATCAAGGCCGAAGAGGTGTGGTTCTCGAGGAAAATGCAGAACCATCACGGTGGCATGATCGTTTTCGACGGCTGCCTCTATGGCGCCAACGGCGGCAACGAAGGCGGCAGCCTCATTTGCCTCGACTTCAAGACTGGCGACGTCCTCTGGGACATGCGCGACGACCCAGAACGCCGCGCACCAAAGGGTTCGCTGGCCATGGCCGATGGCCGGCTCTATTACCGTACAGAGAAAGGCACGATGCTCCTGATCGAGCCCAACCGGAAGGAGTACGTCGAACGAGGCCACTTCGAGCAGCCGGATCGCAGCTCACTGCCAGCCTGGCTGCATCCGGTCATTGCCAACGGCAAGCTGTACTTGCGGGACCAGAATCTGCTGTTCTGCTATGACATAAGAGCAAAATGATAGGAGCAGATTCAAAGTCGCTTGCCGGGCATGTTTCACCGGTCACAACAAGTGACGTAATGTGACATGGAATATTCTGCCAACTGCGGCTCTACAGCAGAATCTTTGGGTCAGAATGGCATACTTCAGGAGCAAGCGGGCGAGTCCGTTAGGTGTGCCGACCGGTGACGAGGCGAGCTTGCGGCTCAAAGGCTGTTGCCACCGCTGGCCTGCCTGCCCTTGAAGTGTGAAGCATGGTTCGGTGAGCGTTGATGGTCTGTTCAAGTAGTTTCTGCCCAAGGCTTTGCGTGCATGTTGCCAGCATTCTGACCCACAGATTCTGCTGATCAGGCGAAATAGAGATGTTGCTGGAGCCTTCGTTGTTAGAGTTGCGGGGGCAGCATCGAAGTCCCCAGCCCGGAAATCTCACCGCCTGACCAGACCAACAGACCGAAAGCTTTATTCCGGTGAGATTTCCGGGCTGGAAAGCCGGCGAACGGGGCCGCCCGGAGCCGGGGAGTAGGGAAGGGGCAGACACGGTTACGGAACCGTCGTGAGGAAACACGATGGACACACTGAGGTCAGAAATCGTGTGCACGAAACAACGGCGGATAGCGGAGATAGCACGTCAGCATCCATTGGAACGGCTGACCGCACTGAACCACTATCTGGATGTTGAGTGGCTGAAGGAAGCCTATTGGCGGATCAGGCCTGAGAGTGCGCCTGGGGTTGATGGGCAGAGATTCAGCGACTACGGAGAGCACCTGGAGGAAAACCTCAAGTCCTTGTTGGAACGGGCCAAGAGTGGGCGCTACGTTGCTCCGCCGGTTCGGCGGGTGTACATACCCAAGGAAGGGAGCAATGAGAAGCGGGCCATTGGGGTACCGAGCTGCGAGGACAAGGTATTGCAACGGGCAGTGGCGATGATACTGGAACCGATCTGGGAGGAGAGCTTTTACGAGTTTTCCTACGGGTTTCGGCCCGGGAGATCGCCGCATCAGGCTCTGGAAGCCTTTTGGCGAGGGGCCACCGAGCATGGGGTGCGATGGGTGCTGGAAGTGGACATTCGGAAGTGTTTTGACAGTGTGAATCGGCAGAAGCTGATGGAGATACTGAGTGGACGGATCGGGGATGGAGTGATACTGCGGCTGGTGAGCAAGTGGCTCCACGCGGGGGTAATGGAAGATGGGCAACTGCACTATCCCGAAGCAGGGACACCGCAAGGAGGTGTGATATCACCTCTGTTGTCGAACATCTACCTGCACGAGGTCTTCGACAAATGGTTTGCGGAGGTTGTGCGGGGGCGGATGGAAGGCAGGGTGGTGGCGGTGCGGTTTGCCGACGACCTGGTGATCGGCTTCAGGCATCGGAGAGATGCGGAGCGGGTATATCAGGTTATTTTCCGGCGATTCGCGAAGTACGGGCTGCAGCTACACCCGGAGAAGACGCGGCTGATGCCGTTTGGGCGACCTGAGAAAGGGGGCTTGGACGGGGATCGGCCACATCGACCTGGGACGTTCGACTTTCTGGGGTTTACTCATTATTGGGGGAAATCCTGGAGAGGGTATTGGGTGATCAAACGCAAGACTGCGAGGAAGCGACTACGACGGACACTCAAGTCGATAGGCGACTGGTGCCGACGGAACCGGCATAGGGGGATGTTGGACCAGTTTGTGGCACTGGTGAGGAAGCTGGAGGGGCATTATGCCTATTACGGGATAACCGGCAATGGGCGATGTCTTGAACAGGTTCGAGCCGGGGCACGACGAGTGTGGCGGAAATGGTTAGCGAGGCGCAGTCGAGGTTCTGAGAGCCTGAGTTGGGAACGGATGCAGCGGTATTTGGACGAGACATTTGTCCTTCCGCCAGTGCGCATTGTTCACAGCATCTACGGTGCGAAGCCGTAACTGGAGGAACCGTGTGCGGGAAAACCGCTCGCACGGGTCTGTGGGGGAGCCGGTGGGAAACCACCGGCTCTACCCGGATTCGTTCAGCCAGCGCCAAACCCCCACCAACAGCGCTCAACGGTTCTCGGAAACTTCACCTATGACGCCAGAATGCCTGTCCAGCTCGGTTCGACGCGGCCGCCGCAATACCGTGTCTGTCCCTCTATTTGTTGCGTGCGCACCGAAACCTCGCCAACCGCCCACAAGAGTCCTCGGAGACTTCACCTCTGACTCGACAATGCTTGTCAGCCTGCATGAACTCCCCTCCCACCGGGGATCTCACCGGGATCACCAAGCTGACCAAGCCGGGAATGACAACATGTGAAAACAATCCCCCTCCGCCGAACACCGTCACCAGGCCTCCGGCCTCCCACAACTCCGATCTCTCAAAACGCCTCTCTCCCCTTCCTCGACTTCGTCCTTCGCTTCCTTACTCGATCGCTCTCACCTTCAGATGGCGCAAAATATACCTCCACGTCTTCCGCCTCCGCCCACCCGCGCATGCGGCGCCATAAGGTCCAACTGCTTGGGCGGGGCCGGGGCAGAACCCGGAGCGCTCAAATAGAGTGTCTGTCCCTCTATTTGTGCCTACAATCGCACAACACACTCCGGGAGTCAAACGACGGGGCAGGGGTGTCAGGGAGGCTTGGTGAAGTAGGGGCTTTGTCTGGGTAGTGTGTCACCATCCCGATAAGGCTCCCGGGAAAATCCCGAGGACAAGGACCCTCCGAGCCGCAAATTGTCCCAGCGCCGCGTAGCCGCAACCGAATGATCCCGGCATAATAAGACCTCTCGTTACGGGCTCAGACTTCCCGATCCCGACACACAGAAGCCATGGAACCGCAATTTGAGATAATACCCTTCTCCAAAGCTCCGCCTGCTTGCCAACGGTTTATGTTCGGAAACCTTGTCGTGGCAGGTCAGGAAAAGGTCAGCGCTTTTTCGCCGACGTCATGGTGCCTCAGGATAGGGTTCGAGAGATATTCCAGCCAGAGATCGCGGATCAGAGGGTTATTTTGGATCGGGCGGTGTCAATCTGACAATTGCGCCGTTCCGCACGATTCCCATTGCCATGTTTGTCCGGGTGTTTTGGCCCGTGCCATCAAATTGGATTGTCCCGGCAACTCCCTGCCATGGGGACAGTTTCACGAGGGCTTCGCGGACGCGGGCACGGTTTGGGCCGCCGGATTGAATTGCAGCTATTAGCAATCGCGTGGCGTCGTAAGTGAGCGCCGCTGCATGATCCGGGGCGTGCCCTCGAGCCGCTGTGAATTCGCGGATGAAACCTGCGGTTGCCGGGTTTTCGGGATCGGGTACAAAAAGTATTGGCACGTGCACTCCCTCTGCGTGAGTGCCAGCGAGGGCAAGAAATCGTGCACGCGCCATCGCATGCGTTCCAAGAATGAGGCAACGCAGCTCGCCGTCATCTTCTGCTGTTTCGGAGCAAGATTTTTTGGGGGGCGAGATCGCCCGGCGCAGCGCGCTGGTGCCACGGCAAAGGCATTCTCTTGCGGCTTGGAGCAGGCGTGCCGAATCCTCCGGAGCGGCCACGATAAGCAGAATGATGTGACCGGACTGTCCCAAAGTTTGCTCGAGAGGGGCGATTCGTTCGAGGTACGACTCCATGCCGGGGGGCAGCTCGAGTCTGTAATCGGGAAGGCGCCCGCGCAGTGAGAACTGTTTCATCACTTCACGCGCGGTCATTCGCGATTCGTGATCGGTGCAACTGAGCATTACGATCGATCGGGCGGTTTTGTGTTCGGTCCGGTTCGAAGTCGAGGATTGCAGCGCCCGGAACACATGATCCACAAGCACGCGCGCGATTGCGTCGTCCGAGGGCGCACACGCAAACGCCCATGAAACCCCGGCGAGCGTTACGGACTTGTCGGTTGCGATTGGACTGACGAGGGGCAACTGCGCCTTGGCCACGACTTGTTCGGCGAGGTGGGTCGAAGCGGAATCGACCGAGCCCAGAAGAGCGATTGGGTGTTCTTCATAGACCATTCGGGCGAGAAGCGACACGCCGGTACCCCATGGATTGGTTGCCCATCTTGGAACCAGTCGGAAAGGCGGGCAGGAAGACTCGGCATTGCCTTGTGGGACCGGCTTTGAAATCTCGGAGTTCGCCTTGTCAATGGCGAACCTTGCGGCCCACCACAAATCGCCGGTGAGCGGATCGTCAAGGTTTGTTGGGCCAAACCATCCGATTTTGTATTCGGTGGAATTGGTGATGTTGGCGGAGGGGCCCGGGTACTCCAAAGATGAATCGCGCAGCCGCATGTAAGGTGGGGGTTGTGCGGCATCGAGGTTTGGCCACAGGGTTGACATCAACCAGACCATGGCTGCCGCGAGCCCGTGCGGCACTACGATGGCTGTCGTGTCCCGGTCGGCTTTGGCGCGGGTATCGCGGCACTGCGTTGACGGGAATTGGTTCATCGGTTGGAACCTGGTTTGCGAGCCGGTTCAACCTCTGTCGAGAATAATTCCTGCGGCAATTCTCACGGCTTTTCGGACAACTCCGCCGCATTTTTCGGTCGGGTTGGCGGCCTGGAATTGTCCCAGGTCGGCGGGATCAGCCAGATTATACCTTATGCCAAAGAGTCGTTCGACAATGTCCCCGCACATTGTACTTCCGATTTCCTTGACGAATTGATCGCAAAACTTGCGACACGGGACGAGGCATGCGCGCCAGCCGGCCCAGTCGTCCAGGCGTTCTCGGCCAAACACGAGGCCCATGGCAAGCAGACATCCGGTAACTGCACCGCAAGTTTCGCCGCGCTCGGCAATGCCGGGCATGGCCGTCAGCGCCTTCACGAACGAAGGATCGGCAAGGCCAAAAACCTCGTTCAGAGAAATGAAACTCGTCTGCGCGCAGTTGTGGCATAACCGCATGTAGTACTCGGCCTTGTTATCGACCAACTCGAGCACTTCGTCTCGGGATCGGCCTTGAGCGAGTGGCGCGGGCTGGGGCGGGGCCGGAGTTGGTGCGGGTGTGCTTTCGGATTTGAGATGCTCCGTTTTCTGGCCGGGATTGCATCCCGAGAGCGCAATGGCTGCGGCGGGAACAAAAGTCGCACCTAGAAAGTCACGGCGGGTAACAGACTCGGGCTTCCTGGGATGTCGCTGGTATTTCAAGGCGATTTCACCTGATGCTGGCCTGTTCGCGTTCAACGCGGGGTCTTTCGATGACCGGCCCGGATGGAATGCCCATGTCTTCCCTCGAGTAATACTTCCATTTGCCGTTTTCGTATCGTGCGAGGAAGACCTCACCTGCGTCGTCGAGGGCTGCGCTGAGAGGGATGTCGCCGGTAACGCCCGGGAACGGATCTGGGCGATGCGCGAGGACATCGCGGATTTTAGCGCGGTTCAGACCGGCGGTTTGGATAGCCCAAATGAGCATGTTCATTCCGTCGTAGGCGTGGGAGGCGTAAGTGTCGGGCTCAACGCCCCAGCGTTTCTTGAAAGCTTCTCTGAACGCGTCGAGTTTCGGGTCTTTGCGATCAGGGTTCCACGGGTACCCGCAAACGACGCCTTCGGCATTGGGCCCTGCGATCTTGAGAAACTCGTCTGACACTGCGCGGTCGCAAAAGACGACCGGCTGTTTCATGCCACGGGCGCGGATTTGGTTCAGGGCGTGGGCGGCGTCTTCGCCGTCTCCCCAATACACAATTGCATCCGGGTCGGCTGCTTGGATGCGGTCGAGCTGCATTGTGAAGTCCCTTGAACCGACCTTGTGCGCCATTTCGACCACGATGGGGCGCCCCAACCTTCTGGCGCTATCGCGGATTTCGCGAACACCGAATCGGCCGTATCGGTTGCTGGACCTAAGGATTGCGACGCGGTGGCAATTCAGTTTGCGGAAGAGGTAATCAACCAGTATGTAGTTCTGCTGGCGGTCGTCTCCTATGCAACGAAAAACCCATGGAATGTTGGTCTCGATATAAGTCGGATCAAGATCACCGGCAGTGAGCATTGGCAGTTCGGCTTTGAGTGCCACTCTGATGGCGATGTGTGTGTTTGCGCCGTCGATGGTGCCGAGTATGGCCCACACATGTTCCTTGTAAGCCATGTCAATGATCTCGTTGCCCGAAGCGCCCCATAGACCATTGTCATTGCGGACCACAAGTTCGAACGGGACTCGCCTTTTCAAATACCCGCCCTTGGCATTGGCCTCTTCGATGGCAAGCCGGCACCCGCGCAGCATCGCGATACCAAGATTCTCCTCGTGGCTTTTGCCGCCAGTTGCGACGGAGACGGTCGGCATGATAGGGCCAAGGAATCCGATCTTGACGGTATCAACGTGCTCGGGCTCAGGGATTGCCCGGCCAGGCCCCGTGTATTCCATTTGCAGGAGAAAGTGCTCTTTGAATGGCTTGACCGCTCCGAAAGGTTCGACGTCTGCGGCTGATCGGGCGTAATTCTTGTTCGTCATCAGCGGCAGTGGCGGGACATGGTAAGCGTCAACGTCAATCAATTTCAGGATTTCCGCCACTGAAAGCGTTTGCTGCGGACCACTACCATCATGGGTTGCAGTGTCACCTGCCATGCCAATCAAGCCCGACACAACACAGGCCACTGTCAGGCAGCCGATCTGCCGCCACAGGCGATACTCCAAGGTTCTTTTCATAGGCAACTGCTGTGCTCAAGGTTGAGTGTCAAAAGGGAAATCTCATATTTAGGGCCAATTCACGGGCGTGAACCTGAACCTGCAGTTTGTGTGTCCAAAGGCCTCAGACGAGGGTAATACCCTTCGCCGATTGCTCTTGCCAAACCTTTCGAGGTGCCGACCCACACATCATTGCCATCAAACTCGGCCCAAAGAACGTAATTGTGCGGGACTCCTTGTTTGAACCGCAGCGTCTTGAGAATCTTCCCGGCGCGGCGAACCTCTGCAATGCCCTCGCGAGTGTCCGGGTCCATTGTGTAAACGACCCATGTATCAGTCTCGAAATCTACAATGGCACCAATGCCCTTATCTGTGCAATACCAACATTCGTGAGCGCTCCTGCCGCGAGCGGCATTGTTAAAGTCGCTTGGAGTTCCGCCTTCTTGGGCGAAAAAGCCGCGCCAGTTTCGCCCGTCGTAACGGCATGCACCGAAGTAGGTCGAAACCCAAAGGGTCTTGTCCACGTATGAAACCCCGGTGGTGATCACATGCACCACGCCGTCGTCACGATAAAGCTCGATTTCCATTTCGCCGTCAGGATCGAGGTAATGCTTCCAGCGTTCGGTAGCCAAATCAAACTCGAGGATTCCGCTGCCCCAGACCGAGAGGAAGACCTTGCCATCCCTTGCGCTCACGCCGTAATTCCAGATTTCCTCCATGGGCGCATTTTGTTCGGTGTAAATATTCCACTTGTCTTTGACGACGTTGTGTCTGCTGGCGCCTGCGGTGGTGGCGCACCAAACCTCATCGCCTATGACTGCCACGCCGTACACGACGTCGTTGACCAGTCCGCTGTTGAGCTGATGATAATGGTCGAACCGGCCGGCGCTGAATCGGGCCAAACCGCCTCCGAACAACGCCAGCCACACATCGCCGGTCTTAGGGTCAACATCAATGCCCGAAACGACGCGCCATGGCAGGCCATCCTTTTCTTTCCATGACCTGATTTTTCTGGTTTTTTTGTCGTAGCATGCAAGTCCATCTTCGGTGCCGATCCACACGCAATCGCGAGTTGGATCAGCCTTTATGGCGAAGATGTGGTCGTTGGGCAGGCCGTCCTTTGTGGTTATTTGCTCCCACTTGGTATAGACGTAGGGGAGGCCGGGCTCGTTGCCGGCCGGGGTGCTGTCGGCGGCCGACAATGGCAAGGCAGGAAGTGCCGTGAACGCAACCAACAGCACTTGAACGGTCAGCGGTTTCGATCTGGCTAGCATAGGTCATCCATGTTGCGGTTTGGAGCTACAGGGTTTTGAGATACTCGATTAAATCATTCAACTGATCTTTTGTCATGTCGTTTGTGACGCCGTGTTCGTCGTACGGATTATATTTGGTCCAAATCTCCTCGAGAGTCCATGCAATCCCATTGTGCAGGTAAGGCGCGGAATCGTAGATGTTGAGCAGTTGCGGCGAATCGAATTTCCCGTCGCGGTCGTAGGGGAACTTTGTGCCGACGTTGTGGATTCTGCCGTCGGTATAGAGCGGCGGCGGGTGGCAGGTGATGCAACGGTTGTTGACCGGGATTGGTGTGCCATCGTTCTTGTGCGTGCGCTCGAATATCTTTTTGCCGCGGCGCTGAGCTTCGGTGAGGTCCTCACCGAGCTTGCGGTACCGGTTTGGCGGTCTGGGGATTGTGCAAAGATAATAATGCAGATCATCCAACTGCTCTGATGTGAACGGCTGAATGCGGGTGATGAATACCGCCAGACGCGGTCCGCATTGCCGTCGAAGACTGGGGTTGATACCGATCCATTTGTAGGGCGCCATGTCATTGATTCCGCGGAGAGTGCGGTTGTCAATCGGCCCCATGCCAATGCCATCGTCTTCGATGTCGTAAACGATGTTGTCGATGTGGCCGTCGGGGTGGCAGGTGCTGCATGAGAACTGGCGCCTGAACGTGATGCTGGCGTTGTGGAACAACTTTTCGCCGCGGCGGCGTTTGGTTGGTTCCTTGGCACCGCCGAGATCGATTCGGCGGACGGCTTCAAGCTTTGCAAGGTCGATGGCTGTGACCGAATCGTCAAGCATGCTTGCGACGTAGGCTGTTGAACCGTCCTTCGACACAGCAATGCCGCGCGGACAGGCTGGCACATCGATGCTTTTCACAAAGAACAGTGACGATTTGCCGAGATGATTTGGGATGACGCGTTTGCGATCGTACGCCGAGCTCGAACGGAGCATTTCGACCAATTTCTCGAGGTCAACGACACCCACGCGGTCAGTGCTGCTGCTTGTAATAAGTGCGTACTTTCCATCGGGTGTGATGGAGACGTCGCAAGGGTCGGGGAAATAAAGGTTGTTTTGATCGAGAAGCACCTGGTCTGTGGTTCCGTCGCGCCAGATGATGCCGATTCCGTTGGTAATGGTCCAACCGCGGTTGATGCGGGTCATCGGCACGAGGTTTTTTGTCCTGAGCAGCGTGATGGCGGCGTACTCGCCGCTCGGGTGCCATGCAACGCCCTGGAGGAGATTGGCTGCGGGCAGCACAATGCGATCGTTAACAACGGCCCTTTTCACATCGATCACCGTCACCTCAGACATGCTGGGTGTCCGGTCCGGGACAAAACGCGACAGCGCGTGCGTCACAAGCATCAGTTCGCCGTCCGGGGAGATTGCGAGCGACCATGGCGATCTGCTTGCCGAAAGCCGTTTGATTTCACGGAGAGTTTCGATGTCAATGACCGAGATGCTGTCAATTGACGTGTTCAAAACATAGAGAAGCTTCCCGAGCGGGTCCACCAGCACGCCGTGCGGTTCATCCCCAACCTCGATTGTTGATATCACTTTTTGCGAAGCCACGTCGATCACGGACACAGAATCGTCGAGCCGATTGGAAACAAACGCCTTTCGGCCGTCAGGGCTGAAACAAACGTCGTTTGGCTGGCCGCCGACAGCGATCTCGGCGACTTTGGATTGGGTGGCCGTATCGACGATTGCCACTGAGGCCGAAGCCTCGCATGTGACCCAAAGCTGTTTGTTGTCCGGGGTTAGACAGAGATTCAAAGGGTTCTTGTACCTGGGTTCTTCGGCCACTTCAGCTTTGGGTGGTTTCGTCGGGTGCGCGATCTTTTCCACCGCTTTCTCATAATCGAAGCCGGTGCTGCCCTGTTCCTGGTGGCATTGCAAACAGACTTTTCTGTCAACAGTCCAGAGACCGTTTTGCCGGGCTCCAGCCTTGTCCCGCATTATTGCCTCAGTTGAGTACTCACTGCCAGGGCCATGGCATGCCTCGCACTGGACACCATCGCGCACGTCAAACGTGTCCAGCCGCGCCGATGCATCCTTGTCTGCGGCGGTGCTGTGGCACTTCAGGCACTGGTGAGCTTCTTGCGGGTTGCCGTTGACTCCCCTTTCTTTGGCGATCTGAAGGCCTTTTGGCGTGCCAAGAACTGCCCATGCTTCGGCGTGTTTCGACAATCGCCATTTGCTGAACTGGAAATTGAACATCGGCCCGGTGTGACAAGCCGCACACTTCATGACACCGATGAATTTGAACTGGGAACTGGCCGAGTCACTCTTCGCTGAACCGGAATCAGAACCAGATTGGGAAGCCTTTGGCGTGGGATGAGCTATTGCTTCCCATGCGGCGTCCAGTTTGAAAGGCTGGGTTTTGAGAACAGCTTCGTGGGAACCTTTTGTGCGGTGGCAAGGGTAGCAGTCGTCTTTTGACGGCATCTTAAGTCCGGCTGCCATGGCTTTCATGCGGTCCTGCATTACATCGGCGGTTGCATATTCGCTTCCGGGTCCGTGGCAAGCCTCGCATTGCAGGCCGTCCTCGAGATGAAACCCCTCGCCTCTTTCCCAATTTTCGGCTTCTGCCGCGGTAGTGTGGCAGCCGAGGCACATTTTAGCTTTGTACGGTTCTTCGGTTATGCCGCTCAATTTGGTGATTTCCTTGCTTTGGGGCAGAGAGAGTGTCGCATAAGCCTTTGCATGGGCGCTGAGGTGCCATTTGCTGTACTGGAACCCCATTTGCGGGCCGTCATGGCATGACCCGCAGGCTTTGGACCCAATGTAGATTGGCTCTTTGGCGGGGCCTTCCATTGCGGCGAAGCAGTGTTGCCTTGCCATGATTGGAAGGCACATCAGCGCGCAAAACGCAATCGATCGGCGTTTCATTGTTTGCCCTGGTTTATTTTGAGGGTTTGGTTGGCTTGGACGTCGTTCAAGACGGTTTTTTGACGGTTGGGCCAGACGATTTCAACAAGCTCAGCTTTGGCGGCTTTCCCGAGCCCAAAATTCGGCCTTGGATCGCTGCACGTCAGGTACCCGTTCACGCCTATAACGGGCTGGATCATGGTCATACCGTTGGCCTTGACTGTCACGGTGGCGCCGATTGCGACTGCGCCGGTATCGGCTCGCAGGGGCACGATCTTGAGCCAGTTAAGGCGGTTTCCGCCGTCGTTGCGCAGCAGGTGTGGCGGCTCGTTCAACGCGTTCACAAGAATGTCAATGTCACCGTCGTTGTCGAAATCGGCAAAGGCAGCGCCGCGTCCGACATGTTTGGTGTCAAAGAAACTTCCTGATTTGCGCGCCATGTCTATGAACTTATCCTTTCCATTCCAGCGGGCGATCACGGCTTCTTCGACGTAAAGGTGGTGCGGGTCTCCGTTGGCTATGAAAAGGTCCACGTAACCGTCGTTGTCGTAGTCGTTCAGCAGGCCGCCCCAGCCGGTGTATTGTCCGCAGAGAATGGCGACTCCGGACTGAGTTGTTACATCGACGAACGCGCCTTTGTTGATCTGCAAGAGAAGGCAACTGTAACCCATGTCGGGGATCAGGAGATCGAGGAGACCATTGCGGTCGAGGTCGGCAACGAACGGGCCCATGCTTGACACGCCCTGGCCGCCTTCGCCGAAGGCAGTTCCTGTCTGCGTGGCCATGTCAGTGAAGTGACCGGTGCCGTCGTTGACCCAGAGGTTGTTTGGCATGGCATCGTTGGTGACATAAATATCCATGTCGCCATCGCAGTCAATATCACACGCTACTGCGCCCATGCCGCGGCCGGTTGGTTCCCAAAGGCCGGCTTCCTTTGTCACGTCGGTGAACGTGCCGTCGCCGTTGTTGCGATAGAGGTGATCGGGCAAGCCGGGGTAGGAAAGCGGCCCCGGAAAATTGTCAGCTTTGTAGTAGGCGCCGGTGCGTTGGAATGCGCCTTTGTCGTATTCGAGGTAATGGACGACGAATACATCGAGCCAGCCGTCGCCGTTGTAGTCGAGCCATGGAGCTGCAAGTGACCAGCCGGGGCTTGTGAGGCCGGCTTTCTCGGTGACGTCGGTGAACGTGCCGTCGCCGTTGTTGCGATAGAGGATGCACCGGCCGTAGTTGCATACGAAAAGGTCGAGGTCGCCGTCGTTGTCGTAATCGGCAGCGGAAGCGGCCATTCCGTAGCTGTCTTCGTACCCGGCGACACCGGCTTTGTCGGTAACGTCGGTGAACGTGCCATCGCCGTTGTTGTGGTAGAGTGCGTTTTTGAGTTTGCCTTTGAGAGACCTGCCGCGGTTGTCGTTGACATCCGGGTGCCAGCGGCCGTTGACGAAGTATATGTCCATGAAACCGTCGTTGTCGTAGTCGAAAACGCAACTGCCGGGGCCGGTGGCTTCGACGATGTTGCTCATCTCGAAGTCGCCGAGGCTGTGCTTGAATTTGATGCCTGCAGATTCGGTTATGTCGGTGAACACGGGCCAGTTGGATGGTTCGTCACACCTCGGGCTTGAACAAATTGCGGCTATCGCGATTGTCGCCAACGTGACGATCACACGGTGGATTTGGCTGTTCGACCTTGTTGTTATTTCACGCATGCAGGATGGTTTGGTAAATGGTCATTTTTCTTGTGCCACGGCAGGTTTTCCACCAGGGGGTTCTCCCGGCATTGCAAAGGCAGCGCCAAGGTCAATCCACTGGATAATGGTCTGCAACTCCTCCGGTGCGAGGGCGCGTGCTTTTCCCTGGGGCGGCATTTGCGTGACTTTCTTGGCAGGGCGCTTTTGCTTGTCCGAAGCGTTGTCCCATGGACGCGCTGTGTTCGTGCCGAGCAGTTGCCACACAAGCCAGCTTGTGCGGGCTCGTCCTTGGTCAATGTACTTGCCCCGCTTGAGCAACGGGAGAGACTGCTGGCCTGCATCCTGATTATCTTCAGGGGCCATCAGGGCGGAGTAGGCGCGCTCGAGGTCGGCTTCGGAAGGTCGTTCGCTCGAAAGCGGGAGAAACAGGGGATTGTTGCGGTTTCCATGGCAGTCGGCGGAGCTGCAGTAATTCATGAAGATTCTGGCTGGGTCGGTGCGAAATACAACCGCGCGTCGTTTCTCGGGTGGAAGGGTCAACTTGTTCGATGGGCGCCTGAGAGCAAGAACATACTCGTTCTCGGGGACAAGTTCAGGGTCTTCATGGCATCCGATGCAACCGCGTGTTTCCTTGGGCTGGACCCACATCCAGCCGCTTGTTGCCAGGGCGAGCCCGTGTTGATCGAGTGTCTGCAGGATGATCGGTGTGTTGGCAGGCACCTCGACGTTGAACGATCCGTCGGCCTCAACAGGGGCCTCGCCGATGAGGCGGCGTGGGACCGGAAGTATGCCCTTGTGCAACGAAGGAGAGTCAGACGTGCTTGCCGCTTGAAGAACGCCCTCGATAAACCTCACCCGTTTGATCGAGCCCGGGGCCAGGTGCGGCTGCATCATGTCGTTTGCAATGTACGAGTTCATCCCGTAGAACACGCCGGTTTTCGCCTTTGTATCGACGACTGTGGAGTGGCCGTCGGGGCTCTTGCGCGGTCTAACTGGACGGGCTTGAAGGTCGTCATGCTCCGGGCTGTCGAAGACCGGCCAGCAAGTCAGTTTGTCCGCATCAAAGGCGAAAACGCCTGTGGTGTCTTTGCCGTCGGTACTGTGCCTCGAGACCAGCAGCACGTTATCGTGCAGAGGGTACGGATACAGATAGACGTGGCCCGGGTCGTCCGTGAGCTTCCGATAGGTGTAATGCGGGCGTGATTCATGGACACAAGCCAGTTGGCCCGCAAGGCCCGGGCTTCGCTTGTCAGATTCAACAAAAACCACAAGGCCCTTTGCTGTGGCGCACGGCATGTCTTTGAACCGCCGGCCGTGTTCTCCGGCGTAAAGCTCAACGTCGGCTCCTTCGATGTGAATGGCAAACAGTCGCACACCATAAAACTCGCCCGGCTCAGCGGGATGCTGCTCAGCGGCATAGACCACCCGACCGTCCCACATTTGAAATGGACTGAAGTTGTTGTTTGGGTTGAAAGTCAGCCGGCGCGTTTCTGTCCCGTCCAATTTGATGTTGTAGAGGCTCGATGAGGCCGGCAGCCCAAGCTCGTTAAGCGTGTTCTCGCTGCCAACATACGCGATGGTGAACCATGGCTGTGGAGAATCCAAAGTGAACAGGGTTGAAAGGTAGATGGGATTTCTTGCTTCCTGCCCGTCAGGTGTTACAGACCGGAGGCCTGTGCCATCCACTGCGATCTCGTAAACCCGCCAGTGCGAATTCAAATCCTTCTTCCCAGCGAACAACACCCGTGTGCCGTCCAGCGAGACATCCGGGTCGCAAGCCGAGTGAAACCCTTCGGAGAGCACTCGCGTTTGTCCGTCGGGTGACACGATCACCACACGCGCTCCAAGAAACGAAGGTTGCAGTCCGAACGGCCGATCCGGTGTGGCCGTGACCGGTTCCTGGCGATTTGCGCGGTTTGCGGGCGAGACCGGCACTTGTGTCAAGACAAGGGTTGGGATGTCGTGGGTCGGAGGTTCATCCTTGCTTTGCAACGCCATGCTGGCGGGTGCAAAAACAATGGCCGAAACCAGCGCCGCGGTCGCCAAAACATTCTTGCCCGCAAACAAGAATCCAACGTGTCGCGAGTGCACAGAGAAATCGGAATCTTTCTCGCCCCTGTTGTGCTGGGATTTCCGGCTCGGCGGTTTGTTCCAGTCACTGGGTTTTATGGCTGGCATGGGTTGGTTTCATTCTGACGTGCGGCCGTGGATGTTACATCAGCTTCCTTCGCGGCAGAGCACAGCCTGAGCTTCAATCTCGACCAGCAGGTCGTCCCGGCAAATGCGCGCCTGAACGCCTGTGCTCGCAGGGTAAGGGTCCAACCCGAGCGCGTTGTAAAACTCGGTGCGCACATTGTTGAACTCCGCATAATCCCTCTCAATGTCGCGCAAATAGCACGTCGTTCGAATCACATCATGCCAACTCGCCCCTTCGCTCGCAAGCAATCTGGTGATGTTTCGAAATGCGCGCCAGCACTGAGCCCGAAAATCGCAAGGGTAGAGTGTTTCTCCCTTGGCTCCCACACTGGCAGTCCCGCTTATGAGAAGCAGAGTTATCCCATGAGGAAAATCAAGGCGGAGCCCGCGGCTGAAAGCACTTCCGTAAGCGCTCGCTTCATTGAGAACTTCAGGCGCACAAATGGCTCGCTTCTTGATCAGCGAGCCGTTCGGACGCGATCCCGACAAAATGGACGGAGGAGCAGGTCTGTCCCCTGGCAGCCCGAGAGCCATGCGCTCTGTTCTCTCGGCTTCTGAGTAAGAAGACCGTTGAGGATGCTCATGCGACAGGTTTTTCTGATTGACGCCACGATGGTGCGGGATCTTTGATGCTCTTTTGATGGTCATGCTTGGTGTGTTGGCTATTGGCGTGCCAGAAACCTCTGTTGGAGGGATGATTTGGCGGATACAAAGGACTGGACCTGAAGCCTCGCGGCAGGTTCCAACAAGTCTCGAAACAACAATGAGTTGCATCAACGCAGCTTTCAATCCCTTCGGCGGAACCGATCCGCCATGCGTTCGCCGTTCAACTCCGGCGGTGAGTGCATGGGAGAGCAGTTGCATTATGCCACGGTGGGACGATGATACCGTTGCAAAACGGCAACTCCAAACATTAACAAACTGTAATGCGGGCATGGGGCCAAAGTTAATAATCCGGGTGTCTGTTCTATGTGGAAAGGCGAATCAGGTATCGCCGGACCAAGAAGAGAAACAACAATGACAAAACGTGGAACAAAGTTATGAAACGAAAAACAATCGCATGGTTGGTGGCTGTTGGTCTGTTGGTGGGTGGTTCAACTGCGCTTATGGCGCAAGGCGGTCCCGGCCCGCGCGGGCGCGGGTACGGCGGCCCACCTAGGTCTGAGCAGGAACGAGCCGAGCGCCAGGCAAATTGCCCATGGGCAAAAGACTCCCGTGGAGCCGGCCTGAAAGGGCAAGCCCGTGGTCAACGTGCCCCCGGAGACGCCAAAGGGAAAGCGTACCGACGCGGGTTGCGCGATGGAACCGGTCCGCGAGCCCAAGGCGGAAACTGCCCTTACGCGGGCCAAACACCTGCAGACAAACAGCAGTGAGGAACTGTAGCCCGTTGTTAATCTGAGCAGATGCAACGTTCGGGTGGCTTTACTGAAAAGCCACCCGAATTGTTTTCGACCCTGGCTCGCATCAGAGCGCGCGGAATTCGCTCCACTTCTGCGCGCTTGTCTGATTGACTGGTGGCGAGGTTGCTTGAGCGATGGATAACCAGAACAAAATGACAGCCAAAGCAGCGAATGCATCCGAAGAACGGCCGGCGGACTTTGTGCGCGAAATTGTCGCAGCAGATATTGCCGCCGGGCGGTACAAAAAGATCACCACCCGGTTTCCTCCCGAGCCGAACGGGTATCTGCACATCGGCCATGCCAAGTCGATATGCCTGAACTTCGGCATCGCCCGCGAGTTCCAAGGTGTATGCAACCTGCGGATGGACGACACGAATCCAACCAAGGAAGACGTTGAATACGTGGAATCGATCATTCGCGATGTACGGTGGCTGGTTGCGGGGTGGGCCGATGACCAGCTTGGCTTGAAGCGTGTTGGGCAAACTCCCGCGTCTGTCCAGAGCAACGGGCGTCCCGACTTTTACATTGAGCCGGTTGTTGGTTGCTGGCCTGCTGACGCTTCTGTGGAGCCGTTTTACGCATCGGATTATTTCGAGCAGCTTTATTACTACGCCGTCGAATTGATCAAGAAAGGCAAAGCATATGTGTGCGATCTGAGTCCGGAGGAAACGGAAGCTTACCGGGGTGCACCAGACTGTCCGGGCCGCGAGAGCCCTTACAGAAACAGGTCTGTGGCCGAGAACCTTGATTTGTTTGAAAGGATGAAAGCCGGGGAGTTCCCTGACGGCGCAAGAACGCTGCGCGCCAAGATCGACATGAGCTCTCCGAACATCTGGATGCGTGACCCGGTCTTGTACCGGATCAGGCATGCCGAGCACCATCACACGGGCAACAAATGGTGCATCTACCCGATGTACGATTTCGCTCATTGCCTGAGCGATTACCTGGAGGGAATCACCCACTCGATTTGCACGCTCGAGTTCGAGGTGCACCGGCCATTGTACGACTGGATTCTCGAATCGCTTGAACTGCCACGCCCGCTGCCGCACCAGTACGAATTCGCACGTCTGAATCTGGCTTATACAATCATGAGCAAACGCAAACTCCTCCAATTGGTGCAGGAGCAGCGCGTGAGCGGCTGGGACGATCCCCGCATGCCAACCTTGGCGGGCTTGCGGCGGCGCGGCGTCACGCCGGAAGCAATCCGCAGATTCTGCTATCGCATCGGCGTTACCAAGTACGATGGATTGACCGACATGGCATTGTTCGAACATAGCGTCCGCGAAGACCTGAACCAGCGGGCACTGCGGCGATTGGCTGTGCTGCGGCCTCTGCGGATGGTGATCACCAATTATCCCGAGGGCAAAGTCGAGGAAGTTCAGGCTGTCAACAATCCTGAAGACCCGTCAGCAGGCACAAGGCCAGTGCCGTTCAGCCGTGTATTGTGGATTGAACAGGATGATTTCATGGAAAACCCGCCGGCAAATTATTACCGGTTGCGGCCCGGCGGCGAGGTCAGGCTCAAGTACGCCTATATCGTCCGGTGCGACGAGGTCGTGAAAGACGCTGAAGGGCGAGTGGTCGAGCTGCGGTGTACTGCTGATCTGGGTTCCAAGAGCGGCGGTCCCACCGCCAATCGAAAAGTCAAAGGCACAATCCATTGGGTGAGCGCGCCCCACGCAATTCAGGCCGAGGTCCGGCTTTATGACAGGCTTTTCAGCGTGCCCGAGCCTGATCTGGCGGGCGGCAAGCTTACCGACCACCTCAACCCGCGTTCGTTGGAAATCGTCAGCACAATGCTTGAACCTTCGCTGCGCGATGCCAAACCTGAGGAACGTTACCAGTTCGAGCGCCTGGGCTATTTCTGTGTTGACGTGCCGGATCCGATAGCCAGCGCAAACGACACTCACCCGCCCGGCCGACTGGTGTTCAACCGCACAATCACACTCAAAGACTCATGGGCGAAAGAGTCTCGCAAACCGCCGGCACAGCGGCGGTGACGATGTTTAACGCAGCGATTCGTGGATAACAGCGCTCTTACCCATAAGACTTTCCCGAGCTTGGGCCAGGCCGTGCTCCTTGTTCTGGCCGTAGTCGGGATACGAATGTTATACGGCGTCGTCTTCGGAACCATTGATGCGGCCTTGAGAATTGCCGGAATAAACATTGGAACATCATTGGTTGCACAGCCGCTCTTCCTCGCGCTGACAAACACGGTCGGGTTCGGTCTTCCGCTGATTTTTGGTGTGCTGTACCAGGAGGCGCGGTTGTCGGAAGTGCTGCCGTTGAGAAGACCACGGCCGCCATTGCTCGTCTTGGCGATTATGGTCACAATCATTGGCGCAGTGGTGTTGAGTTCTGAGGTGGACAATTTCACCCGGATGTTCTTCCCGCCCCCGGACTGGATCGTCAGGATGTTCGGACACCTTGGCGACACCAAAGCGCACCCGGTCCCATCGGGTTTCCTGCTTGTGGTTGTGGCACCGGTGACAGAAGAGTTTTTCTTCCGGGGATTGATTCTCCGCGGGCTGTTGAGTCGGTATTCGAGTAGTTGGGCGGTCGTTTTGACGGCGCTGCTTTTCACCGTAATTCACCTGAACCCGTGGCAATTCTTCTCTGCGATGCTGCTCGGAATGCTGCTTGGATGGTGGTTTGTGCGGACGAAGACTTTAACGGTTTGCCTCATTGGCCATGCGTTTGCCAACGGTCTGGTATTTGTCCAACCGTTCATGCCATTCGAGGTTCAAGGCTTCAACACCGATCCGGCGTCGGCGATGCCGGGCCAGTTCCAGCCGCTTTGGTTCGATGCGATCGGTCTTCTGCTGTTTCTGGGCGGGTTGCTGTTGTTCCAGC
>JARYMD010000130.1 GCA_029907285.1 Verrucomicrobiota bacterium
CCAGATTCCCGGATTCAGGCGGAACACCGAACTCGACTGTGCCGGGCACCGTTGTTAGCATGTGCCGAACACACTGATCGGAAACCGGGGCTTGACGAACCAGTGTGCCGCGAGCAGGCCGTTAACAGTTCAACACGCAAACAATGAAAACTGAATCAACAGGTTCAAGAATCCGCCGCCGACAGTTCTTGGCGCGGCTCAGCACTGCAACCGCAACTGCTGCGATCACGTCAATGGCCACAACAAGCGCAGCCGCGCCATCGTCAGCTCGCAACGCGTCTCGACGCACTTCAACTTCCGGGCTGACGGAACCTGTGTTTCGCCCGCTGCCGCTCGGTTCCATCCGGCCGCACGGCTGGCTGCAGCGTCAGCTCAAAATTCAGGCTGACGGCCTGAGCGGCCACCTGGATGAATTCTGGCCTGATGTCGGTCAAAGCCAGTGGTTCGGCGGAAAAGCCGAGGGCTGGGAACGCGCGCCCTACTGGCTTGACGGCGTGGTTCCACTGGCGTGGGTGCTCGGCGACGAGAAACTCAAGGCCAAGGTCGGCCGGCACATCGAACACATCGTCGCAAATCAAAGGTCTGACGGTTGGTACGCGCCTTACCCCGCCGATGCTCGCGCCAGATCATATGATCTGTGGGCAATCCTTCTCGCAAACAAGATGCTGGTCCAATACCACGAAGCAACCAGCGACTCGAAAGTTCTCGAGGCGGTCCTCAGGAACCTGAAAGCCGTAAACGAGGCTCTGGACCGAACACCGCTTTTTGGCTGGGGCAAGTTCCGTTGGTTCGAGGGGCTGGTGGCCGTCTATTACGCGTATGAGAAGAGCGGCGAAAAGTGGTTGCTCGACCTTGCCCGGAAGCTTTGCGAGCAGGGCTTTGACTACATGAGGTTTTATGCAGGGGAAGATGTCACCCAGCCGACCCCGCGCCGCGGGTTGTGGCGATGGGACAAACATGTCGTCAACACCGGCATGGCCCTGAAAGCTTATGCACTGGCATTCCGACTGACAGGAAACCAGGCCCAGGCCGATTTCCCAATGCAGATGTTGCAGATTCTGGACCGTTATCACGGCCAGGTGACAGGCATGTTCACGGGCGACGAATGCCTTGCGGGCAAAAACCCGGTCCAGGGCACCGAACTCTGCGCTGTCGTTGAAGCGATGTATTCCCTCGAACACGTTGTCTCGATAACCGGCATCGCCGCGTTTGGTGACCGGCTCGAGCGCGTGGCGTTCAACGCTCTCCCGGCAACGTTCGCGCCCGACATGTGGCCGCACCAATACGATCAACAGGTCAATCAGGTCCAGTGCACGATAAACCCCGACCACATGTGGAGCACAAACGGCCCCGAATCAAACATTTACGGTCTCGAGCCGAACTACGGCTGTTGCACTGCGAACATGCACCAAGGCTGGCCCAAGTTCGCCGCTCATCTTTGGATGCGAACTGCAGGCGGCGGAATCGCAGCGGTTGCATACGCGCCAAGCTCCGCCGAATTCGATGTCAAAGGCGTGCCGGTGCGCGTCGCGCTCGACACCGAGTATCCGTTCCGGGAAACACTGCGTTTGACCGTTTCAGTGGACCGGCCGGTGCGTTTCCCGCTGGCACTTCGGATACCAGCATGGGCGCAGGGTGCAACAGTCGCTGTTGCCGGGGCTGCCCAAAAGACGGTCAAGCCCGGGTCTTTCCATTGGATAGACCGGCAATGGAAAGGCAGCGAAGAAATCACCATCCGCTTTCCAATGCACGCTGTTGCCACGACAAGATACAATGGCGCGCTTGCCATCGAACGCGGGCCGCTGGTTTATTCGCTCAAGCTGGGCGAGAACTGGACGCGCGTCAACGCAGACAAACCGCATCGTGAGCTGCCGCACGGCGATTTTGAAGTTCGCCCAACGACGCCATGGAACTACGGCTTGTTGGTGGATGAGTCAAAGCCGGAATCGAGCGTGAGTTTTCAGGAAAAACCAATCGGCGACAAACCGTTTTCACCCGACGGCGCGGGCATCGTTGCCAAAGTCAAAGGCCGCAGGCTGCCGTCATGGAAGTTGTCTCACGGGTGGGCTGACGAAGTCCCGCCGGAACCACAGGATTCGCGCGAGCCGATCGAAGAACTGGAGCTTATCCCATACGGTTGCACGAACATCCGCGTAACCGAATTCCCGAGGCTTCGCAGGACTCAGTAGCCCGGGAATCGCACCGGCATGAATCTTGCGCCTTGGGCACCTGAGCCGGTGAGATTCGCGGGCTCGCGGCACACACATCCAAAGTCCGCGCAAGACAAACTGACAAGCTGGCCGTTTGTCATGCACGGTTCACCGAAAGGCAGCGCACACACGCACGCCGCCGCGCGCCAAGCGCGATGTTTTCCTGCTTATTTTGCGCCGGGCGCGGAGAGCCCGTCCCATCTGATGGAAGCTTGCTCGACGTTCAAGGTGTTGAACTGTGCGCGCTGATGATCTGCAGGCTGGCGCGGTTGATGGTTTCAACCAGCGGGGCTGCGTTTTCGGGCTGGCCAAGCGGCACCAGCAACAACGCCGGCCGGACCTTTGCTTTGTGCATTTCCTCGAGGAATTGCCCCAGCCGGGTTGTGCGATCACATTTGACGGCGATTGTAGCGCCCGCCAGCCCGCCAAGAACAGCGCTGTAATCTGACGCGCCTCCGACTACGCCTTCCGGGTCCAATGTGAAACCAATCCACGGCGCATAACGCCGAGTGGCGTCAGCCGCAGACTGCGCCCGGGCATAGACATTGGTTTCGCGGTTTTCGGATGGTTTCGCAACAAGGAACAGGCCGAATTCACGGCACAATTGTTGGAGCGTTTCCAGCAAACTCGGATCGGGCGCAGCGACAACAAACTCTGCGCCCAAATCTCGCGCAAGACCAAATGCACGTTTCCATTCCGGCTCGGATTTTGGCGCATTGACGATTTCGTAGCTCAGTATGCGGAGACCCGCGTAATCGAGTTTGAACCGGAGTTGACGCATCTCAGAAGTCTCAAGCCGGGAATCGAGAGGTTTGGGCACCGCCGGACTCAGCGCCTGAGTGCTTGAAACGGCAATGTAGGCCAAGCCGAGTCTTGCGGCTTCGTCGATTGAATCGAAGACAGGCATTTGTTGCGTGCCATGGGCGGCAACGCGCCATCCGAGTTTTTCCCGGGCGCGAATTGCCGGAGTCGCAATCTCACTGGGTATCGTGGGCGCAGGCAAATCGCCGAGCGCGAACTGGATCGCGCCCAGATAAAACCTGAGCATCATCGGGTCCCAGAAAACGTACGGATTGTGCGCGATGGTGCAGTAGAAGGTTCGGCCCCGGCCGTAGTTCCGCACCCATGCAAGGGCATAATCGTTGTCGGCGCGTTCAAGATTCCCAAATCCGCGGCCCTGGCGCAGATCGGTCCGTTCGGTGTCGATGCTGAAAAGAACACGGACACGCCTGCGCGAGTACGGGTCGTGCACGCGAAAGAACTCGTCCCGGTACTCGAACCCGCGCCCCTCGAAGACGCTGTTGAGGGGGTTGTCCGGGTCATCGAGTTTCACATAAACATGCTCGGTGCTTTCGCGATGGTTTGCGCCGCGCGCGCCAATCATCAGGCCGAATTCAGGCCAATCTTCGATCGCGCCGGGCCATTGTGTGAATGCCACTGAAGTCCCGTGCACGCCAAGCATGCCGCCCCCGCGATACACAAAGCGCACAAGGCTCTCCCGCAGTTCGGGATCAGTAAACAGATTGCCGACGGTGTTGTTGAAGAACACGGCGTCGAACTGCCGCAGCGAATCCGGGGCGAAAACAGCGGGATCACGGCTGATCACGGTTTGAAACGCACCGGTCCGTTCGCCCATGAGCTTGAAGGCGTGGTTTGCATACGCTGCGGACGGATGGCCGCCGTAACCCACGTTCAGATCGAATATCAACAGTTTTCTTGGCTTCTTCGGAACTGCAGGAGCAACCTGTGGAATCGCTTGTTCAATTCTTTCCAACGCATGCCGGTCGATCCCGGTTGGGGGCGGAACGCCAGTACTCGGGGAATTGCTCCGGCTGCTTTCGTTCGCAGCGGCAAACACCCGGTATGCCGCAAAGGCCCCCGCCAAAATGACGGTGCACAGCAAGGTTCGGTTCGCAAAGTTTTTCATCGGCGTTCTCAACCTCACATCCGCCACGGAGCACGCATCGCGCGCGACCGGAGACGATTTGCCTCGTCGTCTCCGATGAATTCTTCTTTGACCGGGTCCCACTTGAGCGATCGCCCGAGCCGGTCAGCAATAAACGCCAAATGCCCGATCGAGGCTGATCTGTGGCCGATTTCCTCGTCTGAACTCGGTGTTTGGCGCGACCGAATGCATTCGAGCCAGTTGGCGTGGTGGTTGTTTTGCCCGATGTTGACCTCACGGGTGGCGAGTTTGATTCTGTCCCAAATGTCGGCCGGGCCGCCCTCGATCGGGCCGCCAGTTGACATGCTGGTGATCCATCCGGTTTCGCCGACAAATACGCCGCCGAACAATCCCGCAAGCCGCGCGTCCGCGGGAACCGCGTGATACAGCTCTTTCACCTGTCCCCAGTGATCGACAAAATGCAGCAGCGTTCCGTTCGCGTACCGGCAGGTCATCGTCGGGTACTCTCCGCTCGAAGGGTGCAGTATCTCGACCGGCCCGCTCCGCTCGTATCCAATGGCATATTGAATGACGTCGGTGCTGTGCGACAAATGCCATGTCAACGCTGCGGCGCCGAACTCTTCGCAAAACGACCACGGCACAACCCCGGGACTCGGATTGATGTGATAAAGTCTGTTGTAGTCATGCCATGGCGCAGGCCCAACCCACAGCTCCCAGTCCAAACCATCCGGAACCGGTTCAGCAGGCAAACTGAATGTCGCCGGCGCGTACACTTTTGCGTAAGCATCGGCCTTGACGTATTCGGCGTAAGGCCGAAACCGCTCCGACCGAAGAAACCCCGCAAGCGGATCGAGAATCGTGAACACCGCTTTGACTTTTCCAATCCCGCCCTTGCGCACAAAACCGACCACTTCCCGAACGGTTGGAATGGACCTGTACTGGGTCCCCGTCTGAAACACCCTGCCTTCACGGCGGACCGTATCGGCAAGCTGCCGTCCCTGTTCGATCGTGATCGACACTGGTTTTTCGCAATAGACATCTTTGCCGGCTTTTGCCGCGTCGATCGCCTGCAATGTGTGCCAGTGATCCGGCGTCGCAATAATCACCGCGTCGATGTCACGCCGGTTCAGCAACTCGCGGTAATCGTTGTACATTGCGCATTCGCGGGTGGGGCTGTCACCGGCAACGCGCGCAATCCGCGTTCGGGCGCGATCTAATGCGGCTTCGCGCCTTGACCTGTCCACATCGCAAACGGCGAGCAATTCAACCCCGGGATCACCGGCCATTCGGCTGACGTGCCCGCTCCCCATCAATCCCGTGCCAATTACGCCAACGCCGATTCTGTCGTTGGCCGGCACGCCGCCTTCAGCACCCAATGCGCGGGCCGGTATCAAACATGGCGGCCCGGCCAGCAACACTGCCGCAAGACCGCCCCTGTTCAAAAATTCGCGCCTGTTCATTGCTTTTGCGTGGTTGCGATCTTTTCTCTCTTTTCCAGGCATTGGCTGATGGCCTGAAGGTCTGCGTCGGCGAGCTGCCAACCGGCAGCGCCCACGATTTCATCGAGTTGCGACGGGCGGCGGATGCCAACGATCGCCGAAGTCACTTCGGGCCGGCGCAAAACCCACGCGACAGCCAATTGGGCGAGGTTACGTCCGTGTTTTTGCGCGATTGCGCTGAGGCATTCTGCAAACTGCAGATTGGCGGTGAGCAGAGGCTCGTGAAATTGAGGGTCACGGCGGCGGTGATCGTCTGGTGGAAATTGCGCTATTCGTTCGCGCGTCATCCTCCCCGTGAGCAGCCCTTTTTGCATCGGACTGTAAACCACAACACCTATTTTCTCCGCGGCGCAGAATGGCAGCAGTTCGCTTTCGATCTCGCGCGCCAGCAAACTGTACGGCGGTTGCAGCGAGGCAACCGGATGAATTGGCTGCAATCGGCGGATTTGGCTCGCGTTGAAGTTCGAAACGCCAGCGTGCCGAATTTTTCCGGCTTTGACCGCGGCTGCAATTGTTTCCCAGCCTTCTTCGAGGTGAACCTCGTCGTGCGGCCAGTGCACCTGGTACAAATCGATCCGATCGACGCCCAACCGTTTCAGGCTCGCGTCGATTTCTGCGCTCACGGATGATTTTTCCAGGCAAGCGGAGATGCGACCTCTCTCATCCCAAACAAGCCCGCACTTGGTGGCGATGAAAGGTTTTTCGCGCATTCCGGCAAGAGCGCGCCCGACAATCTCCTCTGCGTGGCCCAGCCCGTACGCGGGGGCGGTATCGATCCAGTTGATCCCGAAGTCCAGCGCGCGGTGGACGGCCTTGATTGACTCGCGGTCATCTTGCGGCCCCCAACTGTACTCCCAGTTGCCGCCGCCCATTGCCCACGTGCCGAGGCCGATTACCGTAAACTCAAGTTCCGTATTGCCGAGTCGTCTGGTTTGCATAGCTTTGCTCGCTTGCAACCAAGACTAAGTTCCATCATGGCGGCCTGCAAGCCTGCGCCATCGCGTCTTGTGAAAACAGAGAAACAGAGTGCCAGACAAGTTGTTCTGCGTACAGGTAGGGCGCGCCGGAGCTCTGACAGACAGTCTTCTTGTTTCCGCGTAAACGCGGAACTCTAACAGCGATCGGTTGTACCGCGCTTTGGGCGATGCCACGCCCACGGCCGTTGGAGTCCCGCCTTTAGGCGGCCCTTGAATTGAGCACTGATTGCGCAGGGAAACCTTTGTCAGTTGCACGTTGAGCGTTGCACGTTGAACGTTCCCAAACAGACGACCAGCCGGGGGATACTGGGACGAACGCTCAACGTCCAACGTTCAACTCGCAACGTTCAAAGGAGCCGGTGGTTGGCAGAGCGAATGGACCTATCCACCCGCCGCGGTTCTTAGTCCCGCCTTTGGGCGGGAGAGCTTCATGTGACCTTGGAAAGCACATCAGTGCATCGGTGTGCGTTCAGTTGGCGCGAACGCGCAAAGTGCCGGAGTGCGCGCCCTACTTGATGCAGGCGCTTTCGGTCCAATACACCTCTGAAGTTTGAGGTTGAATCAGCCTGCTGAAACTTGACTCAGACACTCGAGACTACGGTTTGGGAGTTATTCGAGCCCGGGAATCTCAGCGGCCAACCCCTCAGATATACCCATGCGTTCAATCCGGTGAGATTTCCGGGCTGGCGTTGGGAGCAACCTCAGGTCGCCGGACCATATCGCGGGCCAAGGCTTGTCGCCAGTTCCCTGCCGAAAGCCAGCAGATCAGCGCGCTCGGCCTCGGTCAGAGGTTTGTATGCCCTTGCAAATCCTATGTTTTGCATTGCCTGCTCGTAAGTGAAAGGGCCGACCACTGCTGTGCTGACGCCTTCGAGGTCCAATGCGTACGCCAGTGCTTGCGGGAGGCGTTCGGGCGGAGTATTGCAGCCGACCCACCCTTTTCGGTGATTTGGAAAACCACCCTTGATTCCCGCATAAACCTTCATTGCGGCAACGCCGACGTTCTGTTTTCGACATTCGGGAAGCACCTTGCCCTCGAAATCATAAACATTCCGGTCGGCGTAATTCATCACGGCCATCATCACGTCTATTTGTTTTGTTTCGAGCATGCGAAGGAATTTGGATGGGGAAGCGTGCCCGGACATCCCGATGAACCGCAGTTTCCCGGCGTCGCGTTGTTTGAGCAGGTAGGAAAGCACGCCGTCGGAGGCAAGGACACGGTCAAGATTCTTCCCTCCCACGTGGTGGATGTGGACAAGGTCAACGTGGTCAACCTTCAACGTGCGCAGCGATTCGCTGAAAGCTTTTTCGGCGTCGGCTGCGGTTTCAACCCAGACCTTTGTTACCAAGAACAGCTTATCTCGGCGCGGGGGAACCAACTGGCCGAGGGCTTCCTCGGCGATGCCGTAGATTCGGGCGGTGTCGATGTAGTTCACTCCTTGGTCCATGACCTCGCCGAAAATGCGGGTGGCTTCCCTGAGATCGACGCGCGCCTCGCCTATTGGTGCGGTGCCAAGGCCGAGTATGGTTACTTCGGCTTTTGTCCGGCCTAACACTCGTTTGGGAAGGGGGGTGTCGCTGTCCGCCAACACGCGCATCGGCGTTGGAAGCAGCAGGACTGCGCCAAGGCATCCGGCTCGCTTCAAAAAATCTCGCCGCACCAATTTCTGAGCATGACTGTGATTACGCGGAACGTGGATATGTTGGCTGTTTCCGCAATCGGTTTGCGTTCCTTCGATGAGCCTTTTCATGAGGCAAACTTGGCGCACATTGCCGAGCGAATGCAAGAAAATGCTGTGGACCAGAACAAGCAAGGATGCGGTGCGCAGGGCGGGGCTGGAGCTGCAACACGAAGCGCGGTGCAAGGCGCGGAAAGCACCAACAAACAGCCGCGCGCCGGAGCGCTGCACAGCTTGGTGGTTTGAGTCAGAGCCGCGTCAGGTGATGATGCGGCGCGCTTCGTCGAGGAAGATGCCCTTGAAATTCATTTCGAGGGCCTGTGGGTTTGTGGCTTTGTTTAATGCCTCTTTTTCGCTGACCTTGCCCTGCTTCACCAGTTGGTAAAGCGCCTGGTTGAACGTCTGCATTCCGTCGTCAACGCCGGTCTCGATGGCTGCCGAAAGCTTTTCGAGGCGGTTTTCCTCGATCATCTTTCTTACTGTCGCCGTGTTTATCATGATCTCGAGGGCGGGCATCATACCGCCGCCGATGCGGTTGACCATGCGCTGGCACACGATTGCGTGGAGTGTTGCGGCGAGCTGACGGCGAATCTGATCGCGTTCATCCGACTTGAAGAAGTCGAGAATGCGGCCTATGGCGACCGAGGCATTTGTAGTGTGCAAGGTTGAGAGCACGAGATGGCCGGTGTCCGCAGCGTTGATTGCGGCCATGAAACTCGCGGCGTCGCGCATCTCACCGATCATGATCACATCGGGGTCCTGTCGCAGCACGTGTTTCAAACCCATTTCAAAGGACATGCAATCCAATCCGATCTCGCGTTGTTCGATGACGGACTGATTGTCCTCGAACACGTACTCAATCGGGTCTTCCAAAGTGATGATATGGCGTTTCATGGTCGAGTTGATGTGCTCGATCATGGCGGCCAATGTGGTGGATTTGCCGCAGCCGGTCGTGCCCGAGACCAGAATTATGCCGCGCGGTATTTCGGCGAACGACTTGAGTATTGGGGGCAGGTTGAGTTCTTCGAAGTTTGGCACGATGGTTTTCACGTGCCGCATTGAAAGGCACCATTGCCCCTTCTGTTGATAGACGTTTGTGCGGAACCTGCCAACCCCCGGCAGATGATAAGAAAAATCAACTTCGCGGTCTGTGTCCAACCGCACCCGCGCATGGCGCGGCACGATGTTATCAACGATTTTGTTTATCCATTCCTCAGTCGGCGTTGGTGCCTGAATGGCCACGAGCTGTCTGTTTATTCGGAAAATAACCGGGCCCTCGACTTTGAGGTGAATATCAGAGGCCATCCCCTCCACGGCTGTCTGGAGGATTTTGTAAAATGTTTCCATCAAGAATAAGTTTCCCCGTTCTTCAGCGTGCGGCTGCACCCACGATTCTGCTCAGGTTCTCCTGAGATTGGCGGCTCAGGTCGATGAAAAACAGCGAGACCACGTAGCCGCAGTGTTTGTTGCCGGTGCAATCCACCACAACCCCCGTCCCTTTGACCTTCCTCGAGTCAACAGGCGTTTCGAGTTCCAGAGTCAGTTCCGTCCAGAGCGGGATCGGATTGGCAGACATGAAAGCCACGCCGTTCTTCCGTATCAGTACCTGGTGTGGCGCAAGTTTCAGGACGGTCCCATGGTTTCGAACAGTGACAGGCTCAAAAGCGCCGGAATGATCAACTTTGCTCGTACTCATAAGAACCGCAGTCACACTACCACATTACTGTGTGGCGTCAACCATCAGAAACAAACGACAGCGCGCAAAACCTGACAATCCCGCCAAGAACCTGCGTTCGCTGCAGGGACGCCGCCACGTCGCGCTGTGCTGTTGCCAGGGGATGAACGGTGCGGCCTTGACGGCCGGAAATCAGCTCGCTTCGCCGCGGTCTCCGCCTTGGCGTTGAGGCCGGTCTTCCCTTGGGCGAGCGATGTTGACTGTGAGCTGGCGGCCTTGGAATTCCTTGCCGTTGAACATTGTGACCGCTCTGTTCGCTTCATCGGCAGTGGCAAACTCCACGAATGCAAAGCCGCGCGACTTGCCGGTGAATTTGTCCAGCATCAGATTGCAGGAGGTTACGACACCCGCCTGCGAAAAATAGTCGCTCAGTTCCCGTTCCAACGTACGATAGGAGAGGTTCCCCACGAACAGTCTGCACGGATTATTACTCATGTTTCAAACCGCTGTTTCCGCTCAAAGAGGAC
>JARYMD010000131.1 GCA_029907285.1 Verrucomicrobiota bacterium
CCCACTGCAACCGCGGCAGCGCCGCGTGCAGTGGGGGCTTGATCAGCGCGCTCTTCCCAGCGACGGAGTCGCAGGGCTTATTTCCGAGCTTGGCGTGGCTGAAGGCCCGGGGGGAAGAGCCGGGGGGCATTGCCGGTCAGGCGACTTTGGTTCCGGCTGCGCCGGGCTGGAAAATATGCAGGCTGACATTTCCGCGTAAGCGCGGAGCTGCGGCGATCCGTTGCCCTGCGCGCTGGGCGATGTTAGCGCCGCGGTCAATTGTCCGTTTTCGGGGTCCCTGCGCCGGACTGCCCGGCTTGTTCGGCGTAATAGGCATCGACTTTTTCGGCCACGTCCCGATACGCAATGTCCACCTCGTATATCAGCTTGAATTGTTCGACCGCTTCTTCCTTTTTCCCCATTTTCTCGAGGGCACAGCCAAGCACGTAAATGAGCTCTTTCTTTTCGTCGTCGAACAAGGCTTTTTCTTTGATGGCGTTTTGGAACGTGCGAGCGGCGAGATCGTGCATGCCACGCCGCAAGAAGCATTGGCCGAGATAGTACAAGGCCTGAATGCGCTTGTGCGGATTGTTTTGGGCTTTTTGGAACTCGTAGATTGCTTCCTTGATGCGGCCCGCTTGAAAATAGAGCTGGCCGAGCTCGAATCGCAACTGGAGATCGTTCGGGTAACGATCGACTCTGCGCTTTGCGTCCTCCAGAAGGAACGCTTCGCGTTCGGCTTTCAACTGTGCGACCTGTTCCGCGTAACCCGGAGACTGCGGGTCCAGACGGGCGATGGCATCATCGATCTTGCGAACTCGCACTTCCGCGATGGCCCGTTCTGCTGACGGGTCTGAGGATTCCTGTCCGGCAAGACGCTGGTAGTACTCCAATGCGCGATCGTAATCCTTTTTCTGGACGTAGAGTTCAGCGAGCGATCTAACCAGACGCAGGTTTTGCGGCTCGGCCGACAGACGCTCCTCATACTCTGCGATTAACCGGTCCGCGACATCTTCAGTCTTGACTTCCCGGTGCTCCTGTTCGAGCGCGACCGCCTCGCGTTCGTCCCGGAGAACGTCCCTGTAAGAGCCTGTCCCCTGGGCAAGGGCTTCGTATCCCCCCTCGGTCATGGTGCGGCTGGCAGCCAAATCCTTCAGCGCCTGGGCGATTTCAGGATCGCCCGGGTTCGAGCTTGCAAGGTCCTCAAGAATCGACTCTGCCCGCGCGGCCTGGCCGGTCTTTGCAAGAGCCTGTGCGAGGCGCATTGCAACTTCACGGTCTTTTGGGGAATGCTTGTAAGCGATTTCAAGGGACAACACCGCTGTGCGCGGAAAATCCGCAGCCAATGCGGCCTCGGCCAAAACCTTGTGCGCAGTCACATTGTTTGGGTCGGTGTTCAACACTTGTTCTGCAAGGTTGAGCGCCTGCAACGGGTGGTTGCGCAATGCCACCTGCGCTTGCACAAGCTTCGGATTGGCAGAGCCCACAATCCTGCTCAGGAACGAACCGCTCTTTTGGCCTGCTTTCTTGAACTGTGATGCGCGGAGCGCCTGGCGCGCATCAAAAAAGCCCGGCTCGCGCTCCACCACGCTGCTGAGGATCGAAATTGCATAATCCAAGTTGTTCCGCTCGAAAGCGGCTTTCCCCTTTTCGTACTGTTCCCGCAGCGCACGGGGAATCTCGTGGATTTGTTTCTCAAGCATCGAAGGCTATGATTAACATTGGCTTGGAAAAAATCCATCTGAAAATTGTCCGCAGCTACGGTCACAGAAAATTCACCTGTAGCCGACGACGTCAGTCGGCGGGAAACTTCCTTCTGACCAGAAATGTCTGCGGACTGACGTCCGGCATGCGACGAGCCGGTCGTCACCAGCGGAGTTGCCTTACAGCCTCTGCGAAGTCGGCCGGCCATGGGGCTTCAAAGGTCAAGGTTTGCTGCGTCAAAGGATGAACAAAGCTCAGCCGCTGCGCATGCAACATTTGGCGCGGCGCCACGTAGCCCGTATCCTCGAACAACTTCGCGTTTGGTCTCTTGCCGTAGCTTTTGTCGCCGACGAGCGGGAATCCGATGTGTTTGAAATGGACACGAATTTGGTGTGTTCGCCCGGTGCGGGGGCGCGCTTCCACGAGAGTAGCGCCTCTGAATATCTCTATTGTTCTGTAAGCGGTGATTGCAGGACGCCCTTTGTCGATTACTGCCATCATCTTTCTGTGGCTCGGGTGGCGCGCAATTGGGGCGCTTATCTCGCCCGCTTCGGGCTCGAGCTTGCCACAGACGAGCGCATGATAAACCTTCTCGATATGACGGCGTGCGAACTGGCGTGAGAGCGCAAGGTGCCCCGCATCGTTTTTGGCGACGACCATCAACCCGCTGGTGTCGCGGTCCAGCCTGTGGACGATTCCAGGTCTTGCCACGCCGGCAATGCCGCTGAGCTCTCCGCGGCAATGATAAAGCAGTGCGTTGACAAGTGTTCCGGCCGGGGCGCCGGCCGCAGGGTGAACCACCAATCCAGCCGGTTTGTTGAGCACAATGAGGGTCTCGTCCTCGTAAAGAATATCCAGAGGAATCGGTTCCGGCTCAGGCGTCGCCGGTCGTAATTCAGGCCATGCGATCGTGATTTGTTCACCCTGACGCGGCTGATGCGACGGTTTGACAGTTACACCGTTTACGAGCACGTGACCGTCCCGGATCAGGCGCGCGAGTGTGCTCCGTGAAATGCAAGGGAACTCGCGTTGCAGAAACACGTCAAGTCGCTTCGCGCTCACATCGCACGGGACCATGAGCGTTTGAGACTGTTGTGCGCTGTTCATCAGGGGTTCACCCGGTCTTTTGGGCCTGCAAGCTGTTTCCGGTTCAGCCAGATGACCAGACCTGCGGCGAACAAGACAAGGCTGGTGATCTGGCCGGGTGTTGCCCATCCACCGAGATAATGAACAGTGTAATCGCCCCGAAAAAACTCGACTGTGAACCTGACGGTTCCGTAGCCAAGCAGGTAAAAAGCGAAGGTTTCACCGTCAAACCGCTTCCGTTGGTACTGGTGCGCGAGGAGAGAATAGAGACCAATGTTCAGTGCGGCTTCGTAAAGTTGCACAGGGTGCAGTGCCTGGCCGGGGTTATCGTAAGGCACGTCCTGGTAATGCACCGCCCACGGAAGGGTGCAATGCGACCCGTAACAGCAACCGTTTATGAAACATCCAATTCGCCCGAAAAAGTGCCCGAGTGCAATGCTGGGCGCCAGAGCATCCCCCAGTTTCCACAACGGCAACCCCCGTTTGCGCGTGTAAAGCACCGTCGCCAGAGTCGCCCCTGCCAGACCACCGTAAAACACAAGGCCGCCCCGGTACACCGCCACGGTTTCCCATAAAGACCGGCCTGCGAACTCGTCTTTCCAATACTCGATCACATACCAGAGCCGCGCGCCCACAATGCCGCCGATCATCAACCACAACCCCAAATCAGCAACGGCTTCCGGCGAAATCCGGTCTTTCACCGCACGGCGGCTGGCTGTCCAGAGCCCGACCACGAACCCGCACACAACGGCGATTCCGTACCAGGTGACCTTGATGCTTCCGAAGCTTAACGCAACGCGATCCACTGTGCCGTCATGATATCCCAATGTGTGAACCAAGTCGAGGGATTCCATGATTCTGTTGGCCTGACGCACAAAGCAGTACAGCCACGGTCACGGGCCCATTCAGCAGCTTGGCCGCGGACGCGAGTCCGGGGAGTGAGCCCGGTACGACGCCAACAATTGTGTTGTTGTGTTGTCATGGTCGATACCTCTGTCGCAACCGTTGCCGGTCGCTCCATCTCGAATCGGGCAGTCGTGCGCTTGACGAAGCTGGTTCTGTGGGTATGATGAACCTTCCATTGCGCCGCGGTTGCCGGTTGACCGTCGACAGGGGTCTCCGGACCAGAAACAAACCGGCGTATAGTTCGAAAATGAAACGTACATATCAACCATCAAAGACGAGACGGCGACGACAACACGGATTCCGAAGTCGCATGGCCACAAAAGGCGGGCGCCAAATCCTCGCCCGGCGAAGACGCATTGGACGCAAACGACTTACGCCTGTCTGAGTTCGGTGTCTCGGTGCAACCCACGATTTTCCCGGCCCCGCACCGTGCAGACCCTCGCCAGAATCCGATCTGAACCCGGCACCTGCCGGGGTTTGCCGTGGCGGGCCCGACACCCTTTCGGCATGACATTGCGATACCGTCTGCCTCGGAGTGCCAGACTGCAGAAAAAATGCGAGTTTGACGCCGTTCGTGCAGAAGGTTCGCGGATTGCGCTGGGTTGTTTGATTGTCAACTGGATGAAAGTGACGGGCGCTTCCGGATGCCGGTTGGGCATTGTGGTTGGGCGCAAAGTGGGGTGCGCCGTCGCGCGAAACAGGGCGAGGCGATTGCTGCGCGAAGTGTTTCGGCATCATCAGCATGATCTCAGTGATTCGGCGGCCGTGGTTCTCGTGGCCAGGCCGTCAATCAACGAAAAAGCTTATGCTGCGGTCGAGCGCGATTTTCTGGCGGCGATGGGCGAAGCCGGGTTGTTGAAAGCGGCCGAATGATTATGTTGCGCGGCATTCTGATATTTCTCATTCGGGTCTATCGCTGGGTAATCTCGCCGGTGAAACAATCGCTGTTTGGCCCGCTGGGCCGGTGCCGTTTCGTACCCAGTTGCTCGGCGTACGCGATCGACGCGTTGCAAGTTCACGGGCTGTGGCGCGGTTCAATCCTTGCTCTGAAGCGCATTCTCAGATGTCATCCGTGGGGAGGTTGTGGATGGGACCCGGTGCCGCCTCCAGATTCTGTCGGTGGGGCATACAAAAGCTGTTGTCAACAAAATGAATCAAACATGCGCGGGCTCGATTCGCACTGTGCGAGTCTTGAGCATCATTTGCCGTCCCAAGCTGCAAGGGTCATAAACTGATTTTGCCGTTTGACCGGCAGAGTCACGAGCTGATGAGACAAAGACAGAACAAACTCTGAATGGACCGACAATCGATACTGATACTTGTAATTTGCTTCATCTTGCTGCTGCTATGGCCGCATTTGGTGAACCAGATTTTTCCGCCAAAACCGGCCGCAACCCAAACAAATCAGACCGCAGCGCTCGTTCTAACCAATGTGCTCAACACCAACCTGACCGGCCAGGTTCAGCCGGCGCAGGGCGCGACCGGCGGTGTCCAAGCCCAAATCAGCATGCCCTCTTCGCCAATGGTCGGATGGACAAAACCCACCGAGCCTGAAGAACTGCTGACATTAAAAACTCAAGATGCGCGTTACACTTTCACCTCGCACGGTGGCGGCATCAAATACGTCGAGCTGCCCAAGTACCCGGAAATCGTGGCCAAGAACCGCCGCCGACAGCTCCAGACCGATCCGTCCGGGACGTCGAATCGCGTCGTGACCCTGAACCATGGCGCGCCCATTCCCGCCATGGCATTGCTCGGTGGCCAGTTCTTGTCCGATTCAACCCCATATAAGCTTTCAAGAACGACCAACGGAGTGCGCGCCGAAAAAGAAATCGTCGGCGTCAAGATCGTTAAGGAATTCTGGCCGAATACAAACGGTCTGCTTGCCTCGACTGTTGTCATCTCGAACACCGGCACAGCACCGGTTCCGATCCCGCCAACAGAATTGGTGTTCGGCACTGCAACGCCAATGGACCCGTACGACCCCGGTCAGGTCCTGAAAGTTGAATGGTACGACGGCCGTGCGACGTATTCGGCAGATCAAGCATGGTTTGCGAACCGGAGTTTCATGGGTTGTTTGCCCGGCACGCCAAGGTCCGAGTACATCAGCCCCGGCGAAAGCAATGTGGTTTGGGCTTCGGTCCAAAACCAGTTCTTCGCCATGGCGGTGATCCCTTCCCATGTCGCTCCGAAGATGATTGCGCGGCCGATTGATCTTCCGGCGCCGACCCCGCAGGAAAGGGCGGACGATTCGAGGCTGGTTGCAAGACCCACGGGTTACCAATCCGCTCTCCTGTATGCCGGGCAGGTCCTTCAACCGGGTGAGAAACTCGAACGCAGGTTCGAGTTGTACGCCGGCCCCAAGGAATACAACACTCTGGTTCGATACGGCAACAACCTCGACCTCATCATGGGGTTCTCGGGGTTTTTTGGTTGGATTGCGCGTCTTTTGTTGGTTTCGATGAACGGCTTGCATGCTCTCGGCCTCTCTTACGGCGCATCAATCATCGCCATCACCGTCATCATAAAAATACTTTTCTGGCCGCTCACGCAGGCCAGCACGCGGTCAATGAAACGCATGCAGATGCTTCAGCCGCAAATGAAGGCCATCCAGGAAAAATACAAGGACGACCCCAAGAAAATGAACATGAAACTCATGGAGTTCATGAAGGAAAACAAGGTCAGTCCGCTCGGAGGCTGCCTCCCGATCCTCCTGCAAATCCCGGTCTTCTTCGGCCTGTACCAAATGCTCCGGAGCGCAATCGAATTGCGCGGCGCTCGATTCCTTTGGGCGGCGGACCTGTCACAGCCGGACACGATCGCCGTTGTCTTCGGCATACCAATAAACCCGCTGCCGTTGATCATGGGCGCCACTCAATTGTGGCAGGCGCGCCTCACCCCGCCGTCGCCGGGCGTTGACCCCGTTCAACAAAAGATGATGCAGTACATGCCCTTGATTTTCGTGCTAATGTTGTACAATTTCTCCGCCGGCTTGGCTCTTTACTGGACCGTCCAGAATCTGCTAAGCATACTCCAGATGCGATTGACAAAGGCCTTGCCACAACACACACAGCCTGCTCCGGCGACAGCGCCTGTCCGCCGCCGTGTGAAACGCAATTGATTCCCGCATCAGAAACAGTCCCTAAACCGTCCCGAACAATCCTACATACCATGCCAGTAGATGCTCGAGCATTGACCGAAGAATTCGTGAAGCTCCTTGGATTCGAAGCCACCGTCACCGAACAACACATCCAAGATGGCGTTCTAATCGACATTCAGTGTGACGATCCCGGGCGCTTGATCGGCCGACAAGGCCAGACATTGTCCCAACTTCAGTACCTGATCAACAGGATGATCTACCAAAAGGACCCCACCGCCAGCAAAGTCACACTCGACGTCGGCAATTACCGCGCAAACGCCCGCGAAGCCCTCATCACCAAAGCAAAGGAAGCCGCTGAAAAAGTCCGGCGCTGGGGCGACATCGTCGAGCTGGAACCAATGAACGCGTTTGACCGGCGCATCGTTCACAACACCCTCAAAGACGATCCCACCGTCGAAACCCACAGCGTCGCCGTCGAAGGCACCACAAAGAAAGCCATACTGCTCCGCCCAAAACGCTGAGCCGCATCGCAACCCCATCCCACGCCATGAGCGAACAAGAGGTTCTTGATATCTTCCGCCGCACCGGCGCGTTGCTCGAAGGGCATTTCATCCTGCGCAGCGGATTGCATAGCCGCCTCTATTTCCAGTGCGCGCTCGCTTTGCAGGATATGCCCACAGTTGAAAAGCTGGGACGCGCACTCGCCGACAAAGTGCGCTGGCTCAACCCGGCCACAGTGATCTCGCCCGCTCTGGGCGGACTCGTCATCGGCCAGGAAGTCGCGCGCCAGTTGGCCGTCCGTTTTATTTTCGCCGAAAAAGATGAAGGCAAACTCGCGCTGCGCCGCGGATTCAAGCTTGCGCAGGACGAGCCGGTGCTGGTTGTGGAAGATGTGGTCACGAAAGGCGGACGCGTTGCCGAGACAATTGGAATAGTCCGGGCGCACGGCAGCCGGCTGGTCGGTGTTGCGATGATAGTCGATCGGTCCGACGGCACCGTTCAGTTCGGTGTGCCCACGTATAGTCTTGTGAAAATGAACGTCGAAACGTTCCCGCCTGACAATCTCCCGCCGGACCTCGCCGCCATTCCCGCTGTCAAGCCGGGGAGCAAATAGCGCGCACCGGGAGCGCGGCCGTCCCGGCCACAACAACCCGATGACCTATCACGCACGAGCATCGATCGCCCAAACCCTGCAGCCAAACATTCACCGCAACCTCGAGTCCTTGCCAATTTCCAACCTATTCTGCAGCGGCCGAAACTCCGAAGCTCCGGCCTCCGAAACTCCGGATTAATTCGGGCCTTCAGCCGCAGCGCGGCGGTTGAATTCGTCGAGGATTGCTGCTGTTGCTGTGGCGCCGCAGCGCGTTACGCCGAGTTCCTTGAACATGATGAGAGTGTCGAGGTCGCGGATGCCGCCGGCGGCTTTGATTTTCACCTTGGGTGAGCAGGCGGCGCGCATCAGTTTCACATCATGGGCGGTCGCACCCTTGTAGCTGTAGCAGCCGTCCGGGCCCTTGACGAAGCCATAGCCGGTCGAGGTCTTGACAAAATCAGCGCCGGCGCGCTCGGATATTTGGCACAATTTGACCTTGATGTCGTCGTTTGGGAGGAAATCGGTTTCGAGTATGACCTTGACTATTGCGCCGCGGCGATGCGATTCATGGCAAATGAGCCTGATTTCGTTTTCGACGTAGCCATAATCTCCAGAGAGTGCCTTGCCGATATTGATTACCATATCGATTTCACGGGCGCCGTCCTCACACGCGGCGATTGTCTCGTAACGTTTGACTTGGGGGCTGCTGTTGCCGTGTGGGAAGCCGACAACTGTTCCGACCCTGACCTGAGTGCTGCGCAGGATGTCGGCTGCAAGCCGCACTGCGTATGGTTTGATGCAGACCGAAATGACTTTGTAGTTTGCCGCCAATTCGCATCCTTGTTCGAGTTCGGCGTCGCTGAGTGTTGGGTGGAGCAGGGAATGATCTATCATGCCCGCGATTTCTTCGTATGTGTATTTCATGGTGCTAGTGGTGTTCAGGTGATCAAGGTTTATCTGAAACATATTTGGCGAACGCATTCCTGAAAGTCGCGGGCGCCACGCACGATTTTGATTTCGACGCGGACAAAACAGATCGGAAGATCGCGTCTGTCCAGTCTGGGGAATCGGACTGCGTCTTTTTGCGTTGTAACCACCATGGCGGCCTGGCGTTTCTTGCTGCGATTGATGACATTGATCACTTCTTGCTGGGTGAACCGGTGGTGATCAGCGAACCTCTTTGAATAGACCAGTTCGGCACCGAGCTTGACGAGGCTTTGCTCGAAGCTTTCCGGCTGTGCTATGCCGCTCAGCGAAGCGATTTTGCGGCCGTCAAGCAGCTCGAGACCGAACCGCTCCCCCGTGAAAACGTCCTCGAGATAGAGCGGGTTGTGAACGCACTCGATAATCCTTGCGCTGGGATTGATCCTGGCGATTTCCGCGCGCAAGGCAGTGGTATCGCCATTACACTTTGTGATGAATACTGTGCTGGCGCGGCTCAGGTGCGAGGGCGGCTCTCGAAGAGTCCCGCGGGGCAGCAGATGTTTGTTTCCGAATGGCTGCTGGCAATCAACAAGCACGATGTCATGGCGGCGCCCCGCCAGTTTCCAATACTGGAACCCGTCGTCGAGCAGCAGGGTGTCGCAGCCAAATTTCTCGATGGCGTACAGGCCGCTTTTGACGCGGTCTTTGTCAACAAGCACGATCACATCGCGCAGGTTGGACGCCAACATGTAAGGTTCGTCGCCGGCCGTTTCGGAATCCAGCAACAGAGACTTGCCGTCGGAAACGACTCTTGGGGGTGCTTTGTCTTTGCGGAGGAAAGCCCGGTTCGCCAATCGCTTGAGGAACGGCTCGGGCTTTGACCTGTAACCGCGTGACAAGATCGCCACGTTGCGTCCCTGATCGCGAAGCTCTCGGGCGAGCTTTTCGACGACGGGCGTTTTTCCCGTGCCACCAACGGTGAGATTGCCAACAGCGATCACCTGCACGCCGAGGGTTGAATCGCGCAGAATGCGCATTTCGTACAGCAGACGCCGAGTTTTGACCGCGACACCGAACAACCGCGACACGGCGTAAAGCAGTCCACGGAGCAATGCAGCGCGTTTGCCCTTTCGCTGCCCGAAAATGACTTCGAGCGCAAAAGTCTCGATTGATTCAGTCCAGCTACGCAGGGTCTCGCGCATGAACAACAAGATTGCCAGCCGGGTTCAACCACGGCAAGAGAGGAGAGGGGGACAGAGGACAGGGGACAGGGGGCAGGAGACGGCAGTTTCAGGGTCCCGCCTATTGGGGATGCAATCTTTGACGTGCAGTTTGTGGGGGCGCCGGCGCGGGCTGATGGATGCGCGGGCTTGTTGCGGAGCGCATGCGGCTGCGGTGGTGCGGTGCTGGTGTGGTTTTGGCATTTGGGGAATTATGGTTGCGTTGCGAGGCATAATTGTGAATATTTGCCGCAGGCAAGGTGGTGTCGGAGCGTAGCTCAGCCTGGCTAGAGCGCCAGCTTTGGGAGCTGGATGTCGCAGGTTCAAATCCTGTCGCTCCGACCATTAGCCCGCATATTTCCCAGCCCGGCCTAGCCGGAACCAAAGTCGCCCAACGGGCAACGCCCCCGGCTCTTGCACCCCCGGACCTTCAACCACGCCGGGCTGGG
>JARYMD010000132.1 GCA_029907285.1 Verrucomicrobiota bacterium
GCTCTTGGCACAGCCGAGATTTCAACTGCGGCGGTAACGATAAGAGACCCGACCGAGTACGGCGACCCAAACGTGGTGAAGGTTGTGGTGGACGTTTTCGGAAACGCGCTTTATTTCTCCAGACGGACAATACCGTACTTGAGGGACATGGCGGACAAGCCGTTTGTCGATCAACTGGGCGCGTTCCCGTTTCTAAAGCACGTTGGGATTTACGGATACAAGCGAAGAACACTGATGCGGTTTGTGCAGTTGCCGGTATCGTCTCTCGAATGCGCCGAGCGCCTCGAACAATTGCGCGCGCTCGAGAACGGGATACCCATCACCGTAGTGCATGTTGCGTATGACAGCGTGGGCATCGACGTGCCATCGGATATAGTGCGGATCGAACGCATCCTTGCCGAGAGCGGTGATTGAAACCTGCGCCCAACAAACGACACTTGTTGTGAAGAACAGGGCGCTCGGGAAAATGTCAAGATGAAGTACATATTCGTAACCGGCGGAGTTGTGAGTTCCCTTGGGAAAGGGCTGACTGCGGCATCGCTTGGAACGCTGTTGGAAAACAGGGGGCTCAAAGTCACTCTTCAGAAGTTCGATCCCTATCTTAACGTGGACCCGGGAACGATGAGTCCATTCCAGCACGGCGAGGTTTATGTGCTGGATGACGGTGCTGAAACCGACCTCGACCTTGGCCACTACGAGCGTTTCACCAACACAAAGCTGACCCGGAAACACAACCTGACAAGCGGCCAGGTTTATGCGCGCGTGCTCGAACGCGAACGACGGGGGGATTACCTCGGCAAAACAGTCCAGGTGATTCCACATGTCACCGACGAGATCAAATTGCGGATACGCGAGATAAGCGAACTGACCAAATGCGATGTGGTCATCACGGAAATTGGCGGAACAACCGGCGACATCGAGGGGCTGCCGTTTCTTGAAGCGATTCGTGAATTTGCCCTCGAAGTTGGGTTCAGCAACGCAATCTTCATTCACGTGACACTTGTCCCATTCCTGAAGGCCGCCGGCGAACTCAAGACGAAGCCGACCCAGCAATCGGTGGCCAAGCTGCGCGAAATTGGAATAACGCCGCATATCCTTGTCTGCAGATCAGACCGCCCGATCAGCAAGGAATTGCGTCAAAAGATTTCCTTGTTTTGCAATGTGCCCTATGAGGCGGTGATCGAGGAGAAGGACGTTAACCACAGCATTTACGAGGTCCCGTTGATGCTTCAGCGCGAGCGAATGGACGATCTTGTGTGCAAGCTTTTGAGGTTGGATGTTCCGCCTGCGAACATGACGCATTGGCAGGACGTTTTGCGAAAGCTGATTGCACCGCAGCACCGCGTGCGGATAGGCGTTGTTGGCAAGTACATCGGCCTGCCAGACGCATACAAATCCGTGTACGAAGCTATCAGCCACGGCGGGGTGGCCAACGATTGCGGCGTGGAGATCGAAAGGATTGAGGCTGAACAAATCGAGAAGGAAGGCCCGGAAAAGCTGCTCAAAGGGCTGGGGGGAATCCTTGTGCCGGGCGGGTTTGGGGAACGCGGCGTCGAAGGGAAAATCATGGCCGCCCAGTATGCAAGAGAAAACAAAGTGCCGTACCTTGGGCTCTGTCTGGGTATGCAGGTTGCCACAGTCGAGTTCGCGCGCAACGTGCTTGGACTCAAAGATGCGCATTCGACCGAGTTCAGCAAAGAGACTCCGCACCCGGTCATAGCAATGCTCGAGGAACAAAAGGGCATCCAAAATCTCGGTGGCACCATGCGGTTGGGTGCCCAGGCTGTTCAGTTCAAGATGGGAAGTCGAGCAGCACGGCTGTACGGAGCGTTCATGGCTCGCGAACGGCACCGACACAGATACGAATTCAACAACGCTTACCGGGAACAGTTCGAGAAAGCCGGGTTCATTTGCAGCGGGACCTCGCCCGATGGCGAGCTGGTGGAGTTGATCGAGTTACAGGATCATCCGTTCTTTGTGGGTTGCCAGTTCCACCCTGAATTTCAAAGCAAGCCGAACGCGCCGCACCCGCTGTTTCGCGGGTTCATTGCTGCCGTTTTCCAGCATCAGCATATGAAAGCGTGATGCCCGGAACTGAGTTTCGGAGTTTCGGAAGCCGGAGTTTCGGCGGATGCAAGGCAGGTTCTGAATTGGCAAGGACTTGAGGTTCTGGTGAATCTTGGGCTGCCACATTCGCCTGACTGAAACAGGCCGCAAGATTGCTCGTCGGGTTGATGCGGCCGAGGACGGCCGCGCTCCCGGCGCCGTCGTTTTTCCAACGCGTCGGCAGGAGCGCGGGCGTTCTTGCCCGCACCCAGCCGGTCAACGATCGAGCGCCGGCTTTGCGTGATCAAAACTCGTGTGCGATCGACTGCGGATTTTACGGATTCCGAGGACATCACATGCGTGGTATTGTGGTCGTTCCAGGAGCGTAAACTGCGTATTTCGCTGCTGGACGCAGCCAGAACCGAAGTTGCCTGAAGGCACTGAGCCCGCGCCTCCGCCCGTTGATAAGAGTTGCGGGCCACGCTGGGCTGCGAAATGCCTGCCGCGGCCGAATCGCATGATCTGCTGACCATGCTGCCAGCTACAGGGCATCACGGCGGTTCTGTAGCAGCCACGCCATGTGGCTGATCTAATATGAGCCTCACCCACCTCCTCCGCCACCACCACAGGCTTCGCTCAGAGGACCGCTGAGCCGGGGCGCAGGACAAAGATTGAGATCAGGCTTATAAACAATCCCAACCAACTGATGACGCGCGCGGCCTTGACGTGGTTACGCCCGGGGTTTGGCCATGAATCCAGGTTTGCACGCGCGCGCCTTGCGAGAATCAATGCATTGATGGCGAACGGAAGCCCAATCACTGGCAAAAGCCCGAACAAGCTGGAAACAAAAGAAAGCCTCGAGCTTTGCAAGACACGAAGTTTTGTGCGCGGGTCAGGTGCACTTGGCACGGCTTGATTCATACTGCTGTGTTGAGGAATTCGCGCAAGCATCTCAGGTTGTGTAATCGTTCAACGCTTCTATCTCAAGAATTCATTCACTCATGCCAACTCATCCTCGCCGAGGGCGGCGAAGTCCAGCCCGGGCAGCGCGGCATGGCGGATCGCCGGGCCGACAACGCACGCCTTTGTCTCGGCGCGACCGTTCGGTTGCGGCTGCGCCGCGCTGCGTTTGAATCGCTTTCTTTCATGCCAACTGATTGGACAAACCGGGGGCTGAACAATCACGGTTGAATCGCTCAGAATTCTGCTTTGGGCGGTTTGGGTGGGTTGGGCTTGCGCGCAATGGATTTTGCGTTCATCCTGTGCATGTGGAAACAGTCGCTGCGTTGCTGGTAATAGGGGTTATTCTGCTGCTCTTGGAGACCGTGTTGCCGGGAATGGTCGCCGGGATAGTTGGGTTTCTATGCATAGTTGGGGGCGTTGTGCTTGCGTACACGCGGTTTGGCGCTTCTGTGGGGAACCGCGTGTTGTTTGGCGTGATTCTTGGGTTGGTGGTGATGGCAGTATTGTGGATACGGTTTTTCCCGCGGAGCCGTGTGGGGCAGATGTTGGTGACCCGGCAGACTGTTGGCGGTCTTGGTGTCGAGCGGCCTGAATTGTTGGAGCAGACAGGGAAAGCTTTGACACCGTTGCGACCGTCGGGCACGGCGATTATTAACGGGCGTCGTGTTGACGTGGTGACGGAGGGGCCATGGATAGAAAGCGGGGCTGCGGTCAAGGTTGTGGCAGTGGAAGGCATGCGTGTGGTGGTTCGGAAAGTGTGATGCGTGTGCGGGCGATGCTTTGAGAAAATGAGGTGATTGAACATGAATGCTATGAACTCGATGTTGGCGGAAATCCCGGGAATGTTTTGGACAGCGTTCTGGGTCATATTAGCCGTAGTTGGGCTTGTATTACTGATTCTGCTGTTCAATTTCTTCGGAATCTGGATACGCGCGTGGGTATCGGGCGCTTACGTTGGATTGATTGAGCTGGCGGCGATGCAGCTTCGTGGCGTTCCGGTTGGACTGGTGGTGGACAACTACATAAACGCGCGGAAGTCGGGCTTGGACATCACGGTTGACCAGCTTAACGTGCATTTTCTTGCCGGTGGCGATGTTCAGATGGTGGTAAAGGCTTTGATCGCAGCGCAAAAGGCGAGCATTCATCTGAACTTTGATCGGGCTTGTGCGATCGATCTGGCCACCAAGGGCACGGGCAAAACCGTGCTTGATGCTGTGAAAACTTCGGTCAACCCGCGGGTGATCGACTGTCCAAACCCGGCTTCAGGGAAACCGACAATCGACGGCGTTGCCAAGGACGGCATTGTTGTCAGGGCGCGCGCAAGAGTGACCGTGCGCACGAACCTTGACCGGTTTGTGGGCGGTGCAACCGAAGAGACAATCATTGCGCGCGTCGGTGAGGGAATAGTGACCACAATAGGGTCCTCCGAGAGTTACAAGGATGTTCTCGAGCAGCCGGACAGGATTTCAAAGACAGTTCTTGACAAGGCTCTTGATGCCAACACCGCTTTCGAGATTCTCTCGATCGACATCGCCGACGTCGATATCGGGGAAAACGTCGGCGCAAAACTCCAGGCCGAACAGGCGGAAGCAAAGAAACTGGTCGCACAAGCCGAGGCCGAAATGCGCCGCGCAGCCGCTGTCGCTCTGGAACAGGAAATGGTCGCGCGAACACAGGAAATGCGCGCGCGCGTCGTGGAAGCCGAGGCGCAGATACCGCTGGCCATTGCAGACGCTCTTCGCAGCGGGAATCTCGGGGTAATGGATTACTACAGACTGAGAAACATCCAGGCCGACACAACCATGCGCGAAAGCATTGCCGGCGGTTCAGCGCCGCAACCAGGTGCAGGACAGAAAACATCCGGATCGTAACAGCACAGAGGAATCATCAGGATGACCTTGCTGACGATAATCGCGTCCATAGAAGGCCTGCTGGTTTTCGTGGTCATCGTGTTGTTATCAGCCCTTTCCAACTGGCTCAAGCAGAAGAAAGAGCTCGAACAACAGCGGCGACGAAACCTGCAGGGGCCTCCCGTGGTGGCCGGGCGTTCGCCGCAAGGACGGCCAGCTCCCACGTCCCAACCCCCGCAACCGGTGCTGCCACCAAAGCTTGACTGGGAAGAACAATTGCGGCGATTGCTCGAAGGCGATGTCGGCGCACCCGAACCTGAAGTCGTTGCGGAGCCCGTGCCGACCAGCGCTGAGCCGGCGCCAAAGAAATCGGTTCCGCCGCCTTTGATCCCTCAAACCGGGCCGATGAAGCCGCAAGAACATGTTCAACAGGCTCCTGCAGAGCGAGGCGTTCCGCCCGGTCCGTCGCAGGTAGCTCCGTCGCCTGTGTCTCCTGCTGCGTCGCCACCTGCCAAAGCCGAACAGCCCTACACAGGCACCAGTGTGTCCGCTGAGCTTGCGAAGCTTGAAGCGTCAGCGGCGGCGTACAAACGCGCCGCTGAACTTGCCGCGCAAACTGCGGCCAAACTCGAGGAGATCGCGCGGCTGCGGGGGGTGGGTGGATATGCGCGCTCGCGAGTGCCAACAGGTGGTGTGTCTCCGGAAGTGCAGCAGGTTCGGGAGATGCTTGGCAACCCGCGCAGTGCCAGTCAGGCGCTGATAGCTGCTGTGATTCTTGGTCCGCCGAGAGCTCTTAAAGAGACGCCGGGCGAGCTTTGGGCGGCACCCTGACACGGACGTCACGGGTTTTCCAGAGCCTGCATATCTCCCAGCCCGGCGTAGCCGGAACCAAAGCAGCCTGAGGGGCAGCGAGCCGGCGACCGCGACCGTTCCTGAGCGTTGCGATGTTGAGCGTTGGACGTTGAGCGTTCCGGTCGGTTCATCCGGCGGGTCGTCTGTTTGAGAACGCACAACGCTCAACGTTCAACGCTCAACGTTCAACGTTCAACGTTCAACGCTCAACGTTCAACGTTCAAAGGCGTTACTGTTCAATGAGTGCTCAATTCAAAGCCGCCCAAAGGCGGGACTCTAACGGCCGCGGGCCTAACAACGTGCCTGGCACTTTGTTTGCGTCTTTGTTGGATGTGCGAGGCGGAACGGACGGAGGCGATTCCGGTGTGGGCGCAGGGGTTTGTCAGGGACACGGCCGAGGTCATCGAAGGGCGGCAGCAGGCGCAGGTGCATCGTGTCTTGCTGTAAAGCCGCTTTTTAGCCATCTTGTCGGCATGAAACTTTTGGAACGTGTTACCGTACAACCCGGCAAGTGCGGTGGACGGCGGTGCATCCGAGGTTTGCGCATCCGGGTTACGGACATACCTGGTATGTTGGCCGAAGGTTTGTCTCAGGAAGAGATGCTTCGCGATTTCCCTCACCTTGAACCAGATCACATCAGGGCCGCGCTTGCTTGCGCGGCGCGCCAGACTGACCACGCAGTCTTGATACCAGCGTGAACTTCCTCATTGAATTGCGTGGCTGAAGGCCACGTGAATGCCGATGCCTTATTGCCCTATGAGAACCTCGATTCGCGTGTCAGCGTTGTTTGTGGCTCTGCAACTCCTGTTCGCGCCTCATCTCTGGAGCGCTGCGCTTGCCAGTTCGCAGGAAGCCTGTCTCAAGAAGGCACACCGCCGAGAGAAGAACGGATGGATATACCTCCACGTGGAAGGGGAGCCGTCGGAACGCGGTTTCCAACACGGCTATTTGCTGGCCAGGGAGATTGCGGAGGGCATCCGCCGGAACAAGGTGGCTTGGGAGTACGAGAGCGGAATGGATTGGGCCTGGTTGGTGCAGAAAGCTGACACCTTGTTTGCCGGAAAAATCGACGAGGAAAACACGGCCGAGCTTGACGGGATCGTTGCAGGGCTTAACGCGGCTGGCCTCCACGTCTCGCGGGCTGAACTCATCGCCTACAACGCATGGATTGAGCTGGTGGCGTACTGGTGGCCGGGCGAGTTCAAGAAGCTCAAGGAGGGCGCAATCGCGCCTCCGGTTCGTCAGTCATGCAGTGCCTTTGTCGCTGCGGGCAAGGCAACGCGCGACGGTGGCGTGGTGCTCGGCCACAACACGATGGCGGGTTACCATGAGGCGCTTCCGAACGTGATTCTCGATGTGGTGCCGCGTCAGGGCCACCGCATTCTCATGCAAACCTGGCCCGGGTGGATTCACAGCGGCACCGACTTTTTCATGACAGATGCAGGACTTGTCGGTGCCGAAACCACCATCGGCGGTTTCGAGGCCTTCGATCCGTCAGGGATTCCCGAATTCGTCCGCATGCGGCGAGCCACTCAGGACGCGGATTCGATTGACGCCTGGTGCGACATCATGCGCCGCGGCAACAACGGCGGTTATGCGAACGCCTGGCTCCTGGGCGACATCCGGTCCGGCGAGATTGCCCGTCTCGAACTCGGCCTCAAACATGTCGCCTTCGAAAAAAAAGCGCGATGGCTTTTTCGTCGGGTCCAATGTGGCCGAGGACATCAAATTGCTGCGCTTCGAGACCAACGAGCGCGAAACGGACATTCGCATGTCCAACGTCGCGCGGCGTGTGCGATGGAAAGAGCTTATGGCCCGGTACAGCGGGCGTGTCGATGTCGAACTCGCCAAGCGATTCGAGGCTGATCACTACGATCCCTGCCTCCGCAACGACCGGCCTGGCAGCCGTTCCTTGTGTGGCCATTTCGAGCTCGATCCAAGCCCGGCGGGCGGGTGGCCCGGCGCACCGTTTGCCCCCTGCGGAACGCTGGACGGGAAAGTGGTGGACACAACACTGGCGAGGCAGATGAGTCTGGCGGCGCGGTGGGGGTCGGCTTGCGGCCGGGCCTTCAATGCCGAGCAATTCCTGAGCCGGCACCCGCAGTTCGACTGGATGCAGGGCATCCTGCAGAGCCGCCCATCACAGCCCTGGACGCTGTTCCGCGCCGGTGCCGACTAAGGGCTTGCTCGGCCCTTCACGCGCGATGCAGTCACGGCCGAAGCAACCAAGTGCCGGTTCTGTGGCGAATGCCTTGAACCTCGAACGGGCAACGAACCCGCCCAGCCTACCACAGGGCAAACACCGCTCGGTTATGCGGTGGGGACCGAGACGAAAGTGTTCTTCGAAAGCAACCTGTCGAAAACAAACCTCCTCGGCCCGACAATCACAACGATGTTCTGGATTGCGGTTGGGGCCTTGATTGGCATCGCCGGCTCCAAGGCTCAGACTTCCTGATCCCGCCGCACAGAGACCCTCTAACCGGGATTTGGGCTGATGCCATTTTGCAACACTGGGCCTGATTACCGACAGCTTACGTGTGGACACTTCGTCGTGGTGGATCAGGAAAAGCTGAGCGGTTTTCCCCGGTGTCACGAGGCCTGAGACTCCGCCGGCTATGATCCAAGTCGAGAACAGCCCTGTGTTTCTATGACAGGTTGGACGTTCGGAAGCGTCATTCGGCCGCGGTCTTCAGGAATTCCTCGAACGCACCGCCAAGGAGTTGTTTCACGTCGCGCTCGACCTCTGCTGCGGTTGGTTCCCAGCGGGCGGCGGCCATATCGGAGTATTTGTCCAGAAGCACTTTGGCGAGGACCTTGCGGCTGTGTTCCCATTTGTAGATCAACTGATCAATGACGCGGGCGTCGGAATGTTGTGCGGTGAAGCTTGTGCCGATCAGTTCGAGCCGCATGCGGGTTATTTCTTCGATCAGCACGGGCACATTTGTAAACCACCAACAGCCGAAGACATGGAGATTGCGGAACTTGCGGGCGAGCACGCAGAGTTCGTGCTGGTTCTCGCGTGAGAGGACGGTGACAAGGAACCGGTTTTCGGGGTAATTGGCGCAGAGGTGGGCGAGCGTTGAAAGATCGCTGCGGCCCATGGCGTCGCCTGCGAGTTGGAGGTTCGGGTTGACGGCGCGTTTGACGCCGAGCATGAGCGCGAAAGGCATGTTGAAATCACGGCAGTGTGGGAGCACAGCACCGCGAATCAGCGCGGCGCAGTCGGAGGTTTCATCGCAGGTGAACTCCGGCGGCAGCGAGACCATCAGGTACCGGGCCTTGATACGATGTGACCAGTCGGCGAGGAACCGTCGGATTTCACTGATTGTATGTCTTGAGAAACCCTCACTGACCTCGTATCCCCACTGGCGCAATTTGGAGCCGGCGTAGGGCCAACTGACGAGGATCGGGTCCACACGGAGCGCGGCCACGAAACGCTCGTCGCGCAGGAATCCTTTTTGCCACGCATTGCGTTCTGCTTCATCGAAAGGCGAGTTTGTCATGTACACGGTTTGGACGTTTGCCAGTTCAAGGCAACGATTGACGTAGCGTTCCGCGTCCCACTGTGCGAACCATTTGCGGAGTGATGCGAGGTCGCGTTGTCTGGGATCAAGCCCGAGTCGGTGCAATGTGGTGAGAACCCCGCGGCAAGCCTCGGAAATGGGCGAGTGTTTGACGAACAGTTCATTCCAAATCATGTCTGCTTGTTCGGTTCTGGTGAGGCGCCAGAAGTCTTCGTATGGCGTTTCAATGCGGCGGAACGCTTCGGCAACCAGGTAATGATAGACCAGCAACTCGTCGATTCCCCACAACAATAGTCCGCCCATGAGCGGGTCGTACAGGTGTGTGTGGATGTCGATTACCGGTGTGTTCCAGACGACCCTGTCGAGCAGGGCTGTGAGAGCCGTTCTGCGGAATTCGGTTACCTGCGTGTGCATTTGGCTTGCTCTGGTTTGCAACGGGCAACCAGGACCAGCATGTTGGTCCTGGCTCAACAATTGCACGGCTGGTTCAGCGCAACGACAGATGCTTTGTCAACCAGTTGGTTGTCTTGCTCCACATCTCCGGGGTATAGACGTGCCCCACGTTGGGGTAGATGATGCTCTGGAAACTGTTGGGCGCACCGAACAGTTTGTAGAGTTTTGAAACCTTTGACTCGATTATGTGAATTCCGTCCACGGGCGATCCGGGGTCTTTTTCTCCGCTTTGGAAGAGCAGCGGCCGGGGTGCTGCCATGGCCACCACTGCTTCTGTGTCAAAGTGGTTTAACATGCCCGGTACGAAGTAATAGATGCCGTGCTCGCGAAGGCTCTCCGAGGCAATCAGGTTCTGATACCGGGTGAGGCAACAGACGGCGACGCCGGCTTTAGGGCGGTCGTCGAGAGCCATCAGCCACCATGTTCTTGTGGCGCCCATGCTGATGCCCGTGACGCCGATGCGGTTGCCGTCAATCTCCGGCCGTGAACGCAAATAATCGAGTGCGATCAAATCGTCACGGAGCATCATGCCCCACAAAGTGCGGCCGATCCACAGGTTGAACTTGCTGGCGGACATTTCGCCTGCACCGTCTTTTTCCCGTGGGCCGCCCGGGCCTTTGCCGTTCCTTTCGCCGAAGCAGCAGGCGTCAACGGCGATGACCGCGAACCCGAGTCTTGCGAGTGCCGGCCCCGGGGGGAAAGGCGTCGCGTTTGTACCGAACAGCTCTTCTTTACCGACGTTGTAGTGGCCTCCGTG
>JARYMD010000133.1 GCA_029907285.1 Verrucomicrobiota bacterium
GTTATGGCGACGGAGTCGCAGGGCATATTTCCCAGCCCGGCGTGGTTGAAGGTCCGGGGGCAAGAGCCGGGGGCGTTGCCCGCCAAGCAACCTTGGTTCCGGCTAAGCCGGGCTGGGAAGTCTGAAGGTGGTACGGGCGCGGCGCGCACACCGAAAACAGCGTGGCTGTCCGACCAGGATTCGAACCTGGACTAAAGGCTCCAAAGACCTCTGTGCTACCGTTACACCATCGGACAAACCAGCGCTAAGTTACTCGCTAATTCCTACAGCGCAACGAGAAAAATCCCCCGGCAACCCTTCCACAGAACCAACTGGTTGGCTTCAGTCAAGAATTGCAATCTCGACTTTTTGCCGCGGGCTGCTAATTTCAATCCGGTGAGTTTTGCCATTGAATTGAGTTTATTGCCGCTTGAAACGCTGTTGGAACGCGCCCGCAGCGCAAGCAGGCAATCTGTCCTGGCGAGCCTTGCCTCGAGCCGGCTCGGGCTGGAAGATTTTGCGCATCTGATTTCGCCTGCTGCGGCGGACCATCTCGAGGCGCTGGCGCGCCGTGCGCATTCAATCACAACGCAACGGTTCGGCCGGGTCGTCAGGCTGTTCGCGCCGATTTACCTGTCCAATGAGTGCGTGAACAACTGCGCCTACTGCGGTTTTGCCCGGTCCAACGCGATTCGGCGGGTCACTCTGTCGCTTGAAGAGGTCTTGCAGGAAGCGCGCGCATTGAAAGCCAAGGGATTCCGCAATTTGCTTTTGGTCGCCGGTGAACACCCGAAGTTGGCGGGCGTGGATTACCTCGAATCATGCGTTCGAATGCTTCACAAGGAGATTCCCAGCCTGTCGCTGGAAGTGGGCGCACTGGACACGCACGATTACCGGAGACTGGTGGCCGCAGGCGCCGAAGGGCTGGTGATTTACCAGGAAACCTATAATCGCCCCCTGTACGCTGAATTGCATCGCGCCGGCCCGAAACGCGATTTCGACTGGCGCATCGAGGCGCCGGAACGCGCTCATGCAGCCGGGTTCAGAAGGCTGGGCATCGGCGCGCTGCTTGGATTGAACGACTGGCGGAGCGACGCGATATGTGTTGCGGCGCACGCATCGTACCTGTTGCGCAATTGCTGGAGGTCTTGTTTGACGATTTCGGTCCCGCGGTTGCGCCCGAGTGCCGGACACTTCAGTCCAAGGTTCCCCGTCACAGACCGCGAACTGGCACAACTGGTCTGTGCATTTCGGATTTTCCTCCCTGACGTCGGAATCGTTCTTTCGACTCGCGAACCTGCCGGTCTTCGGGATGGGTTGATTCCGCTTGGCATTACGTTGATGAGCGCCGGAAGTCACACCGAACCCGGCGGATACACGGGCGCAGGCCACGAACACGTGCGCGCCACCGGCCAGTTTGCTGACGGTGACGATTCAGGCCAAACCGCCCCGGCCGCACAGGCCCAAAGGAGCACCGACGCCACGGGCCAGTTCGATGTCGCCGACAATCGCAGTCCCGCAGAGGTTGCGGACCGAATCCGGCAACTCGGCTACGAACCGGTGTGGAAAGACTGGGACTTTGCGTTCGGCGACGAACCCGCCATGGAATCTGCCCAGGGAAATCGCGCACCTGCATTTTCACGGTGAACAAAGAGGTTGTCATAGCCAACGGACGTGAAGTTGCCATCGAGCTTCCGTGTTCACTGGAACAGTTTTTGGTCCTTCAAAAGCTCCCTGTTCGGAGCGTGGTGGTCGAGCACAACGGCGACGCCGTGGCGCCCTCCGAGTTTGCAAAGCGAATGCTGTCACCGGGCGACAGACTCGAGATTGTGACGGTGGTCGCCGGCGGATAGGGCGGGGGACGCGCGATTCGGCCCAGACAACCGTCCTGTCTTCGTCAGCCTCTTTGTCGCAACCTCTGTCGGCCGCCCTATGTTGACTGGGACTGTTGACCGCGCTGGACAAGGTCCAAGGAAGGCGGACGACCCAAGAGCCGTCCCTGCTCTGAAGGGGCGCAAGTTGGAAACAGGGGTCAGGAGCCGGCGGTCAGCGGTCCGGACGTTGCTCCGCCATGCGCCATTTCATTCCCCTGGTTGAAAGTTGGGCGTTGCACGTTGCACGTTGAACGTTCCCAACCAGCATTCCCGCCAGTGGGTCTTGTTCATGACGCTCAACATCCAACGCTCAACGTGCAAAGTTGAACCGGGGACTTGTGTTTGGGACGAAATTTCGACTGGGAGCTTGGCACAGTTCAGGCTTGTTACGTAATCTCCTCGCGCTCGAAACATGATAGCGCCAAACACGTTCGCGCATTTGTTGGCAGGCTGGCTTGCCTTCGCTGCCGCTTGTACAGTGCAAGCGACTGCGCAATCGCTGTACGAATTGGACGATTCTCTTGCTGACACCGGCGAGTTGGAGCAGCGCGGTGTCAGGTCCGAAGCGTTGTTGGCCGCAGAGGCGGACCAATCAGTGCCTGTCGTTGAGACCATCATACCCGTGCCTGGCAGAACTCTGCGGGAGTTGTATTCAATCGAGGTGCAGTTCAATGAACCTGTTATTGGCGTCGATGCCGGCGATCTGCTTGTCAACGGGGCACCGGCGACCAACATGATCCAGATCGCGCCTTCGGATTTTCTGTTTATCTTTCCTCAGCCGGTCGATGGGTTGGTGCGGATTGAGTGGAGCGCGAACCACGGCATAACTGATCAAGCCGAGCCCGCTCATCCATTCCCCGGTGGTTTGTGGACCTACACGCTCGACAGCACATTGCCAGCGCCATCGCTGTTCATCAGCGAGTTCATGGCCGACAACAAGGACACGATCAATGACGAGGATGGGGATAGCAGCGATTGGATCGAAATTGCCAATTCCGATTCCGAGCCCGCCAGTTTAACAGGATGGCATCTGACGGATAACCCGGCCAACCCAACAAAATGGGCTTTCCCCGAGGTCGATGTCCCAGCGCGCGGGTTCATCCTCGTGTTCGCTTCAGGGAAAAACCGCACAGACGTTGCGGGAAAACTCCACACAAACTTCAAGCTCGCAAGCACAGGCAGTTATCTTGCCCTTGTCGATCCGCGGACGAATGTTGTTTCCGAGTTCGCCCCGGCTTATCCGAAACAATTCACGGATGTTTCCTACGGCCGTGTGCCGGGGGAGATTGCAACGATCGGGTATTTCACGAAGCCGACGCCTGGCACGCAGAATGCAAGCGGCGGGCCTGGCTTTGCGCCGGCTGTCGAGTTCTCGACACCAAGCTGCACATTTACCGCGCCTTTCGAGCTTGAACTGAGAACGTCGTTGCCCGATGTGGTGATAAGATACACGTTGGACGGCAATCTTCCAACGAACAGCTCGCCGGTTTACGCAGGCCCGCTGCTTGTCACCAACAGCGTGCAGGTTCGCGCCCGCGCGTACCAACAGGGTTTGCTGCCCGGTCCCCCTTCCAGCGAAAGTTACATAATACTGCACACAAATGTCGTTGGGTTCAGTTCCGACCTGCCTGTCATCGTGTTGCACACTCTCGGCAAAGGCGTGCCAAATGCAAGCCGCTTGACGTTCGCTCACATGTCGGTCTTCGAGCCCGCAGGCGGACAGACCAGTTTGACCAATAGACCCACATTGACCAGCCGGGTCGGCATTCAAATCCGCGGCTCGAGCACTGAAGGCATCGCCAAGTCCTCCTACAAACTCGAGCTGTGGGATGAATTCAACGCGGATCGCAAGCTGGGGATGCTTGGCATGCCGCCCGAGTCAGACTGGGTCTTGTACGCGCCGAACAACTTCGAGCCGGTGCTGATCCACAATCCGTTCGTGCACCAGTTGAGCCGGGACATGGGATGCTATTCGCCGCGGACGCGGTTCGTGGAGGTGTACCTGAACAAGTCCACCGGTCCAATCACACCCACGCACTACGTTGGCATCTACGTGCTCGAAGAGAAGATCAAGATCGGCCCCGAGCGCCTGAACATCGGCAAGCTCGAACCTGAAATCACGGCACCGCCCGCCGTTACCGGCGGGTACCTGATGAAGATCGATCGATTGGACCCCGGCGACACCGGATTGTCTGCTGGCGGGGCAAACATCGCCATGGTTGATCCGAAGGAAAAGGAAATCAAAAGCCCACAGCGACTCGCCCAAAAGAACTACCTCGTCAGCTACCTCAACACATTCCGGACGGCGCTTTACAGCGCCAACTGGCGTGACCCTGTTATGGGGTATAAACCTTACATAAATGTTCCCGGATGGATCGATTACCACGTGCTCGAGGTCTTGAGTGGCAACGTCGATGCGCTGGTGCTGAGCGCTTACTTCCACAAGTCACGCAACGGCCCTCTCAATTTCGGTCCACACTGGGATTTCGATCGCGCTCTCGGTTCGACCGACGGGCGCGACGCCAATCCGCGCACGTGGAACACGGGCCCGTTTTTCAGCGCCACGTGGTGGAGCAGGCTGTTTACAGACCCGGATTTCTGGCAGGCGTGGGTTGACAGATGGCAGGAACTTCGCGAAACCCATTTCGCTCTCACCAATCTTCATGGATTGGTGGACCGCCTCGCCAACGAGGTGCGGCAAGCACAACCGCGTGAGTATGCCAAATGGCGCGTCGCTCTCCGCGGCGGCAGTTACCAAAGCGAAGTCAACCTCATGAAAAACTGGCTGTCGAACCGGGTTGATTTCATCGACCGCCAACTCACTCAGCCGCCACGGCTGGGATCGCATGGCGGCAGGGTTGAACCGGGACACATGCTGACGATTGCCGGTCCAACCGGCGCCACCATTTACTACACCATGGACGGGACAGACCCGCGCGCTCCGCAGGGCGGCATTTCTCCAAACGCGCGCGTGTACTCAGGTCCAATCACAATAGATTCAAACGCGCGGGTTGTGGCTCGCGCACGTGACCCAAACAAACGCCAGACCGGCGGCCCGCCATCGTCAACACCGTGGTCAAGACCAGTCGCCGCAACGTTCGTTGTGAACCTGCCACAATTACTGTTAACGGAAATAATGTTTCACCCGGCGCCGCCGTTGGGAACCACGAACAGCTCGGCGGACTTCGAGTTCCTCGAGTTGAAAAACGCGGGCGACACCCCAATTGCACTTCCCGGTTTCACAATCACAAATGGGATTCAGTTCACTTTCACGACAAACAGCGATGTGACCCTGCTCAACCCCGGCGACCGGGTTCTGCTCGTGAAAAATCGCGCGGCGTTTCAGGCGCGGTACCCCGGCGCCGGCCCAATCGCGGGCGAATTTACAGGGAGCCTCGACAACGCGGGCGACCGCATCACCCTTTACGGTCCGCTTGGTGAATTGGTGTGGGACATTGTCTATGGCGACGCATGGGCGCCTCTGGCGGACGGATTCGGGTTTTCACTGGTTCTCGGAGACGAAAGCGCGGCTCCTGAGCAAGTCGGCGAACGATCCTCATGGCGCCTCAGCGCAGTCGTCGGCGGTTCTCCGGGGATGGCCGATCCGCCCCCTCCCCGCATCTCGAAAGTGCGGATCAACGAAATCCGAAGCCACCCGGTCAAGCCTGACTTGGACGCCATCGAACTGCTCAATCCGTCGCACGCGCCCGCCGACATTTCCGGTTGGTATCTCACCGACGACTTCCGCGCACCGTTCAAATACCGAATAAAGCCCGGCACAATTGTCCCGCCGCGCAGTGTGATTGTGATTGACGAGTCCGAGTTTGGCGCCGGCGCCAACGGTTTTGCGCTCAGCGCATGGGGTGACGAAGCATTTGTGTTTTCGGCTGACGCAGCCGGGAATCTGACAGGGTACTATCACGGAATGGCGTTCGGCGCCTCACCGCAAGGCGCAACATTTGGCTGGTACAGGTCAAGCGACGGTGTGGAGCACTGCGTGCGCGAAAGCCAGCCGTCGATTGGCAAACTCAACTGCGGCCTGAGAATCGGGCCCGTGGTCGTTTCCGAGATCATGTTTGACCCGGTCGATGTGGGAGTTCTGGACAAGAGATACTACGAATACATCGAACTGTTCAATGCGTCCCATGATCCGGTTTTCTTGTTCAACACAAACCATCCGGCGTCCACGTGGATTGTCAGAGGAGCTGTCGAATTCGACTTCCCGGCAAGGATGGTCATGCGCCCGGGTGAATGCGTCTTGCTGGCGGGGTTCGACCCGGCCGCCGACCCCGACGCATTGGCTGAGTTCAGGCGACATTACAATGTGGGGCTGGAGGTGAGTGTATTCGGGCCGTGGCGTGGCTCGCTTGGCGCATCCGAGAATCCCATCCGACTCTTTGAGCCGGGCGGCCCTGGGTTCCCCGGCACGGAAGGCGCAGGCGATGTGCCGTACTTTCTCGTTGAAGAGGTCCATTTCAAAGGCAGCGCGTTCTGGCCGGGCGGCGACTCGGCAAGGGGCTTTTCCATTGGACGACGCTCGCCGCAGTTGTTCGGCGACGACCCGGCGTCGTGGGTCGTAAGCCGGCCCGGTCCAGGAATTATTGACAGCGACGGGGACGGACTCCCGGACGATTGGGAACTCCGCTACGGATTGAGTCCGTTCCGAGACAGCGGTAATGACGGCGCTGATGGCGACCCGGATGGCGATGGAATCCCCAACAAGGACGAGTACAGAAACGGCACAGAACCATGGATTGGGCCTGCGCACCTCGAATGCCGCAAAAGTGCGGCTTCTGAACACACCGTCGAAGTTGAGTTTGTAAGCCTTCCGTTTCGCACAACAACTCTCCTCGGCAGGCCATGGTGCGACCAAACCGGCTGGGAACAGCTAATGATCATCCCGCCCCTTCCAAATCGCGCCACAAACTTCTACTCTGAACCTGTTTCTGAGACCGGCCGGTTGTACATGCTGCAGATCAAATGAGGACCATGTGTCCAGACTGCATTTGCACGCGCGTTTCAATGCCCGATGCCACTAAGAGCCATGTCATCGGCGTTCTCAAACTCTTCCTTTGTTTGATCACGATGCTGGCGGCACTGGACCATGGCACGTACGCGGCCGGTTTCAGGAAACATCGCCCAACGCTCGTCCAAGAATATCTCACCACACCCTCAACCGAGTCGCCGGCGGCGGCCGAACAGCGGCATCAACTTGTTGCTGCAAGACGGAAAGGGCCGCTGATCATGGTGCATCGCGGCGCGACCGCTTTCGCACCCGAGAACACTCTGGAAGCTTATGCAGCAGCAATGGACCATGGCGCAGACGGTTGCGAGATTGACATCAGGCACACCGCAGACGGTGTGTTGGTCCTGTTCCACGATGAGACCCTCGACAGGATCACCGAGGGATTCGGGCCTTTGGACGCGATAGTATTTCGTGAACTCGAAAGCCTCCGCCCGCTAACGGCCCACGGACGACCACTGGCGGGCCTCGTCCCAACGTTCGCGGCGCTCCTTGATCTGGCGCGCGAAAGAATCATGCTCCTGCATCTGGACCTGAAGGTGCCAGGCATCGAGGATGATGTCGCCCGGTTGCTCGACGCCGCAGACGCATGGGACCACGTCGTTTTCATCAACGAAACGAACGCGGCCAAGCTCCGCCAACACCCGAAACTGCGCTTGCTCAGGTATAAGGTCCCCGGATTGTACGAATGGCGGCACGACATCGACCCAGCCGCCGTTGGCCGAGCGCTTGATCAACCGGGCGACATGATACTGGTTGATGATCCACGCGTCGCTGCAATGGCCCTTGGCAGGGAACTTTACGCGCCCATGCCGTTTTCCAAGGTTTTCCGACTCACTGCCAAACCCGAGTCCCAGCCACACTTGTCGCAATCGGACGGTTTTGTACCAATGGCTCTGGTGCGCGAGTTGCACGAAAGTTTTGCAGAATCGCGGCCCCAGGATTTGCTGAGGCTCATCGAGTTTTCGCCCGGCGCCCGGGAAAGCGGTATGACCGAACCGGTCAGTCCCAATTCTGATGATTTGGCCCGCAAAACAGTCCAGCGCGCATGGGCTGCCCAGCAAATCGCGATCCGCGGCCTGCGATCAGATTCCGCAATTGCCCGTCTGGAACGGCTTGTCCGCTTCCCGAGTTGGCACACCAACTTCTACTACACCGCGTTGGACGGCGCCGCCGCCGCGCGCGCTCTTGGCAAAGTACGCGCAACGTCTTCAGCCCGTTGCCTGATCCAAGCCTGCCAGCACCAGCTCGCGTTCGGATCACTCGCCGAGAACTCAGCAGCCGGCATGGCCAATGCAGCGGGCCAACACCGGCTCGCTCTGGCAGCCGTGCAGGCTCTCAGCGACCTCAAGTGCGCACAGGCAAAAAGGTTTTTCAAACATTGCGTCGATGCCGAACCAAACAGACCGCTGTCCCCTAGCCCCGTGTTCTTCAAAGAGGCCACACTTGCGCTGATGCGGCAAAAGGTATCATGGGATGAAATCGCCGCATTGGCACGCCACCAAAACCCGGTGGTGCGCGGCACCGCAATTCTCGAGTGCGTCGATCACCCCGGCGAAGAGCGATTGCAAGGCTTGCGCAATGCTGCGCCGTGGGCTTTGGCTCTCACGCGCAAGAGGTAAGAGGGCTGAATCCGGCTTTTTACGCCGGCGATTCAGTCGCTGGCTGCCGGGCCAGTTCGAGGTATTGCTCGACCTTGTCGATCACCGCCGATTCGCTCAGCTCGCTGAACAGGAGTTGTTGGGCATTTTCAACCACCTGGCGGCGCAGCGCAGGCTGAATCTGCAGTTCTTGAACTCGCGACGCCAGTTCCACCGCATTGCCTGCGGTGTAAGTGAACGCAGTCTCGCCATGCCTCAGCAATTCGTGGATTCCTCCCGTCCGGCTGCAGACAACCGGCAGCCCGGCCGCGACCGCCTCGAACGGCGCCTGAGCAAACGGCTCGTCCCATTCCGCCGTGTGCAGGAAAACGTCGTGCTGCCGGTATATTTCGACCAAATCCCGCTGCGTGCTGCTGAGAGTGAGAAACTCGACCGGCAATTGGTTCGCCACCACAAATGACCGCAGCTTGGCGATGTAGTCGGACCGTCCCCAGCCGTATATGCTCAGCGAAACGTTGATGCGCATTTCGCGCAACAGCCGCCACGCCTCCAGAGCAGTCATCACTCCGCTCTCAGGGACCAACGGCGCCACAACCAGGAACTTCTTCAATGGCGCCGATTGCGGTTTTGGCGATGCTGCAAAAGGCTCTGCGCGCACCCACGGATAAATAACCGCGGCGTGTTGGACCTGGAACCCGGCGCGCTCGGTCTGCCCTTTCAACAAATAACTGCAGAAGTAAATGTGCTCAAACCTGAAACACGAAATCGAGTTTGGCTGCACCGCCGATACGTCCTTCTCACTCCCGTACAACTCGGGCAACCTCTCATAGCCGGGCATCATTCGTGTGGGCGTTTCGAGGTCAATCCGGTTGCGCCTTCCGGTCAGTTCCAGGAAAAACCGCCATAGACCTGGCAAAATCGGGCCGGCCGGCCGGTTCCACCATCTGAGCCATGGGTCATGCCGAATTCCGTTCGCAATCCAATCGTCGTAAACCGCATAAACCGTCGGCCGTGCCAGCCTCTGAAGTGTATAAACCAGCGCTTTCGACAGTCCTTGCAGGCTCCACACATGGACCACATCCGGCTGGAACTCCGTCATCACTTCACGCAGCACATTGTTGTTGTGCCGCTCACGGTTCCGCAACTCGGCGAAGCGCACCAACGGCGGATGGCCGTGCGCGCCCTCCAAAACAAGCTGCCGTTCAATCTCCTGATCGCGCTGACCAGTGCCAGCCCCATGGGTGGATGTGAGCACGCGAACTGTGTGCCCCCGCCGACCGAGCGCTTCTGTGGTTTCCTGGCAGCGAAAATCGCGGATGCCCGCGTCATGCGGCGGGTACAGGTTTGTCAGCACAAGTATCCTCATCGCGCCCCACCCCTGTACCGCAGCCCATCGACAAATGCAATCTTACATGTCTTCAACCACAACCGCAGTCCCGTACGCAAGCAGCTCGGCCGCGCCTCCCATCAGCACCAAGGTGGCAAACCGAACCCCAACAATCGCGTTGGCGCCCATCCGCGCCGCGTCGGCTTTCATCCGGTCAAGCGCCTGTTCGCGGGATTCTGCCAGCAGTTTTGTGTAGTCGGTTATCTCGCCGCCGACAATGTTCCGCAGCAGCGCCATGATGTCGCGTCCGACGTGGCGTGCGCGGATTGTGTTGCCCTTTGCCATGCCAAGGGTCCGGACGATCTTTTTGCCGGCTATTGTCTCGGTGGTTGTGACGATCATCTTTCAATCTCCTTGTACGGGTCGGTTTTGTAAGTTTTGACGCGTTCGCGTATCAATTGGCCAAGCAATACTGCGAACCCGAGCACTATCGCTGCCATGGCCATCTTCGTCGGCAGCGCTTCTTTCCCGATCGTGAGAACCTCGTACACACCATATCCAATCAACACGGCGTAACCGGCGATGATCATAACCAACGACGCGTTTCTGGCAAACCT